>CAZAPN010000001.1:0-31352 GCA_964487145.1 uncultured Planctomycetales bacterium
CAGGATAAATTAGGGATGACCTTAAAGAAATTCACGGACGAAGATCCTTCTTTTAAAGTGAAATATAATCATGAAACGGCGGAAACGATTATATCCGGAATGGGGGAATTGCATTTAGATATCATTATCGATCGTATGCGCCGAGAATATAATATTGAAGCGAATGTCGGTCGGCCTCAGGTCGCTTATAAGGAAACCATTACCCAAAAAGCCATGGGAGTCGTCGGAAAATTTATTTCTCAATCTGGTGGTCGCGGTCAATATGGGCATGTGGTGATTGATGTCGAACCAGCGGAAACTCCTGGAAAAGGAGTTGAATTTGTCAATAAGATCAAAGGCGGGGCTATCCCTCGCGAGTATATTAAGCCTGCCGAGGAAGGTATTCGGATGGCGGCTTTAAACGGGGTGTTGGGTGGATATCCTGTCACGGATTTGGTCGTGACCTTAGTTGATGGATCTTATCATGAAGTTGATTCGAGTGAATTGGCCTTTCAATTAGCGGGGAAATATGCTTTACATGATGCGTTGAAAGCCGGTCGGTCGATTTTCCTTGAACCCGTTATGGATGTCGAGGTCACGGTCCCTGAAGAATATATGGGCGCTGTTATTGGAGATTTGAATACCCGTCGGGCGAAGATCATTTCGATGGGAAGTCGTGGGAAACTTAAGACAGGCCGTTGTGAAGTTCCTTTGGCGGAAATGTTTAATTATGCTAATGCTTTGCGTTCTTTAACGCAGGGTCGCGCCAGTTTTTCGATGGAACCCGCATTTTATGCGGAGGTCCCTGGACATGTGGCGGAGAAGATTATCGGAAAACGAACAGCTGCGACAGCTGAGAAAAAATAGATTAAAAGTTGATTAATCGAAACTTATAAAAAGGGGGGTAACGTCATGGCAAAGGAAAAATTTATAAGGAGTAAACCTCACGTCAATATCGGAACGGTCGGGCACGTCGATCATGGAAAAACAACTTTGAGCGCGGCCATCACGATGGTTTTAGCTAAACAAGGGATGGCTTCGGTCAGAACCTATGATTCCATCGATAATGCTCCGGAAGAGAAGGAACGCGGCGTTACGATCAATATTGCTCACTTGGAGTATCAGACCGATAAACGCCATTATGCCCATATTGACTGCCCTGGCCACGCGGATTATATCAAGAACATGATTACCGGTGCGGCCCAAATGGACGGTGCCATTTTAGTTGTTTCGGCCGTTGACGGTCCCATGCCTCAAACACGCGAGCACATCCTCTTGGCCCGTCAGGTGAACGTTCCTCAGATTGTCGTTTTCATGAATAAATGCGATATGGTCGAAGACAAAGAACTTTTGGAATTGGTTGAACTTGAAATTCGTGATCTTCTGACAAAGTATAAATTTCCTGGAGATAAAACCCCCATTATCAAGGGAAGTGCTTTGGAAGCCATGACTCATCCCGAAGATCCGGCCAAAATTCAACCGATCTTAGATCTGATGAAAGCCGTTGATGATTTTATTCCGACCCCCGTTCGTGACCTCGAAAGACCATTTTCCATGGCCGTCGAAGACGTGTTTACCATTTCTGGTCGCGGAACTGTCGCCACCGGAAGAATTGAACGAGGGATTGTGAAGGTTGGCGAAGAAATTGATGTCGTGGGTCTTCGTCCGCAAGTTCAAAAGACCGTTGTCACGGGTGTCGAGATGTTCCGCAAAGAGTTGGATGAAGGGCAAGCGGGTGATAACGTCGGGTTACTTTTACGCGGTATGGATAAAGATTCAATTGAGCGAGGAATGGTTTTAGCAAAGCCAGGTTCCATTACTCCTCACACGAAATTCAAAGCTCAAGTTTACGTTCTAACGAAGGAAGAGGGTGGACGTCACACTCCGTTTTTCAAAGGATATCGTCCGCAGTTTTATTTTAGGACCACGGACGTGACGGGAAATGCTGAGTTGCCTGCGGGTGTGGAAATGTGTATGCCGGGCGATAACGTCCAATTGGAAGTTGAACTAATAACCCCTGTCGCTATGGAAAAAGAATTACGTTTCGCCATCCGTGAAGGTGGCCGAACGGTCGGCGCAGGTGTTATTGCAGAAATTATCAAGTAAGCGAAAGTATTCCATGCAGAAAATACGTATAAAATTAAAAGCTTTCGATCATCGATTGATCGATCAATCGACTCAGGAGATCGTTGATACGGCGATAAGGACTGGGGCCAAGGTCTGTGGCCCTATTCCTTTGCCGACGAAAAAAGAGTTGTTTACTGTTTTACGATCCCCTGTCATTAATAAGAAATCTCGAGAGCAGTTTCATCTGGCAACCCATAAGCGATTGATTGATTTGGTTGAACCAACCGCAAAGACGGTCGAGGCTCTTCGCAAACTGAATCTTCCTGCCGGTGTGGATGTCGAGATCAAACAGTAAAGGTGTAAAATGATCAGTGGTCTTTTGGGTAAAAAAATTGGCATGACCCAACTCTTCGATAAGGAAGGGAACATTATTCCTGTCACCGCTGTCGAAGTCGGGCCTTGCTATGTCCTCGAGTTACGTGATGCTCCCAAGAAGAAGGTGAAAATCGGGTTTGAATCTATTAAGGAATCCCGGGTCACAAAACCTCTCATGGGATATTTCAAGAAATTGGGTGTTTCACCGCTTCGCGTTATTCGGGAATTTCAATCGACGGATAATAAAGATTATCAGGTTGGCCAGACGATCAAGGCCGACTTTTTTAAGCCCGGTGATTTTGTGGCGGTATCGGGGACCTCCATTGGAAAAGGTTTTCAGGGGGGGATGAAGCGATGGCATTGGGTGGGCGGACCTGCCGGACACGGTTCGATGCATCATCGACGTGTTGGTTCGGTCGGTTCCAGTACAGATCCGTCCCGAGTTTTTAAAGGACATCATATGCCGGGACATATGGGCAATGAACGCGTGACTACGCTCAACCTTCGCGTCATGGAAGTTGATGTGGAACATAATTTGATGTTAATCAAAGGCGCTGTTCCTGGGCACCGCGGTGGATATCTTGAAATTCGCCGATCGACCCGAAAAGCCTTTAGGTCGTTGGATGAAAAGCAAGCGGCAACGGCAGCCGTGAAACGTAATCCTATGAAGCAAAGTAAAGCGAAAGCCAAAGGTAAGGCTTAATTGAGTATGGAAAATCTTCCGATTTATAATCTTGATGGTAAAAAAGTTGACGATTTGGATATCCCAGAAAATTTGTTTGGGGTAGAGGTGAATCGAGATGTTTTGCACCAGGATGTTCTTCGCTATTTAGCGAATCAGCGACAGGGGAATGCCTCGACCAAAGAACGGGGAGCGGTCTCTGGTGGCGGCGTCAAACCGTGGAGACAAAAAGGCACAGGTCGTGCCCGCGTCGGTTCTTCAAGAAACCCCTTGTGGAAAGGCGGTGGAGTTGTTTTTGGTCCCCATCCCCATTCCTTTAGGTTCGAAGTTCCTCAGAAGGTTCGGAAGGTCGCTTTGAAAGAAAGCTTAAACGACAAATATCAGTCAAAAAATTTATTGTGCATTGATCATTTACGGGCTACCTCAGCGAAGACAAAAGATTTTGCAAAGATCCTTGAAAGATTAAAGTTAGACGGTAAAATTCTCGCTTTATTAGATGGCAATGACCCGCAGACACTCAAGGTTTCAAGGAATATTCCACATTTTCGTTTATTGCGGGCGGAAGATGTGACAGCCTATGAAATCCTTCGGAGTCAAAAGTTGTTAGTGACCAAAGGTGCTTTTAAAATTTTATTAAAGAGGCTCAAATGAAGACATCTTATGATGTGATTCGAACGATTGTCCGCACAGAAAAAGGTTCTTTCCTGGAACCGGACAGAAAATATCTTTTTCAGGTTGCTTCTTCTGCAACAAAAATTGAAATCAAAAATGCCGTTGAAGAGATTTATAAGGTGAAAGTCGACGATGTGAATACAACGATTATGCCGGGAAAAAACAAACGCGTTCGTCATCAATTGGGCCGCACGCCTGATTGGAAAAAAGCGATCGTTACCCTCAAAGAGGGTCAAAAGATAGAGGTTGCCTAATGGGATTAAGAAGTTTTAAACCGACAACAGGTGGTGTCCGTCACGCCGTTATTTCGGATTTCGCCGAGATTACAAAGAAAACGCCCGAGAAATCTCTTCTGGAGCCCATCAAAGGGACAGGCGGTCGAAATGTTTATGGCCGCGTCACCCTACGAGGAAGAGGGGCGGGTCATAAACGCATGTATCGCCTGGTTGATTTTCGCCGTGAACGTTTAGATTCTCCGGCCACAATCGAAGCGATTGAATATGATCCGAATCGTTCTGTGAGGATCGCCCTTGTGAAATACGATGATGGTGAAAAGGCATATATTTTAGCCCCGTTAGATATTAAAGTTGGAGACAAAATTGTCAGTACCATTAAGGAAGATATTGATATCCGAGCTGGAAATTGTTTGCCATTAAGTCGGATTCCATTAGGGGTTGCCATTCATAATGTGGAACTTTATCCCGGAAGTGGCGGAAAAATTGTCCGCTCCGCTGGAACAGCTGCTCAGATCATGGCGAAAGAAGGCGAATATGCCCATGTGAGATTGCCTTCCGGAGAAATTCGTATGATTCGTTTGAATTGCCGAGCTACTATTGGGCAGTTGGGCAATGTTGAACATGACACGATTTCTTTAGGAAAAGCAGGCCGTAGCCGTTGGATGGGGCGTCGTCCGGTGAATCGCGGGATTTCTAAAAATCCCCACGATCATCCTCATGGAGGTGGCGAAGGAAAAACTCCTCAAGGAAATCCGCATCCTGTCACACCCTGGGGCAAACCGACCAAGGGATATAAAACACGTTCGAAGAAAAAATATTCTAATCGTTTCATTGTGAAAAGAAGGAAATAATTTTATGGCACGTTCATTAAAAAAAGGGCCGTTCATTGATGCGCATCTCCTCGAAAAGATTGAGAGGATGAAGCGTTCCGGACAAAAGCAGCCGATAAAAACCTGGTCAAGACGTTCAACGATTACCCCGGATTTTGTGGGATATACGGTTGCGATTCATGATGGACGAAAGCATGTGCCGGTTTTTATTACGGAAAACATGGTCGGTTATAAATTTGGTGAATTTGCCCCTTCGCGTATATTCAGAAAACACGGCGGGGTTAAGGCGAAAAAAGCCGCCGATAAGACTTAAAGGTAAGACGAAATGATTGCTAAAGCTAGAGGACGATTTATTAGAATTTCAGGAATGAAGATGCGCCAGGTCATTGACCTGGTTCGCGGGAAAGATGTCGGACATTCTTTTTCGATTTTATCACAGACGCCCAAAAAGGCGTCGGGGATTGTGACGAAAATCCTTCATTCGGCGGTCAGCAATGCCAAACAAAAGGGCCTTACGGAAGACCAGCTTTATATTTCGAAAATTGTTTCGGATAATGGCCCTATGTGGAAACGTTATCGCGCCGGAAGTTTCGGTCGTGCAACACCGATTTTAAAGCGCACATCGCATTTAACGATTGAGCTCGACTTAAAAACAAAATAAGGAGTGAATTGTGGGGCAAAAAGTAAGTCCATTACTGTTACGAATCGGTTATATCAAAAATTGGCGGAGCAATTGGTTCGCCGGGAAAAAAGATTTTGTCACGAATGTCTTAGAAGATTATAAGATCCGTGATTATATCAAAAAGAAGTTCCAGCAAGCTGCCGTTTCCGCGGTCATTGTCGAACGTTTAGCGAATCAAGTCAAGGTTCGCATTGCCACCGCTCGACCGGGCGTTATTATCGGCCGACGGGGGGCGGATATCGATCGTTTGCGTGAAGATTTGAGTAAAATTACCCCGAAAGAGATTTCGATTGATATTTTTGAGATTAAAAATCCGGCGATTGATGCGCAGTTAATCGGGCAAAATATCGCCTTCCAATTAGAGAAACGTGTGGCCTTTCGCCGCGCGATGAAACGCTCGATCGATCAGGCCATGACGTCCGGGGCCCAAGGGATTAAAATCAGTTGTGCGGGTCGTTTAGGCGGGGCTGAAATGTCGCGTCGCGAAACATACAAGGTCGGAAAACTTCCTTTGCAGACATTACGAGCTGATATTGATTATGGCTTTGCGGAAGCATTGACAACCTATGGGATTTTAGGAATTAAAGTGTGGGTTTATAAAGGCGAAATTATGGGGGATGTCCGTCCCCAGGAATTTGTCATGCCAGAAGCGGCTGCCCCTAAAGGAGAATAATTGTTATGGCTGTTATGCCTAGAAGAGTCAAATATCGCAAATCCCAAAAGGGAAAGACCCAAGGGGTCGCTACCCGTGGCAATAAACTACGTTTTGGGGAATATGGTCTCAAGGCGATTGCGAATGGATTTATTAAGGGAAATCAGATTGAAGCTTGCCGTGTTGTCATTGCGAGGAAAATGCGAGGAGCCGGAAGGATGTGGATGAATATGTTCCCTCACAAACCGATCACAAAAAAACCGGCAGAAACCCGCATGGGAAAAGGCAAGGGAGATTTAGATCATTGGGTTGCCGTGGCCAAGCGCGGGGCTGTTCTGATTGAGTTAGGTGGAATTCCTGGAAGTTTGGCTAAGGAAGTTTTACGTTTGTGTGCTTTTAAATTGCCTGTTCAAACAAAATTTATTTCACGCAGGACTGAACATTAATAACGGATTCTGAGAAAATGTCGATGAAAATAAAAGATTTAAGAGGGTTAACCAACGAAGAGTTGAGGCAGCTTGAGAAAAAGGACAAAAAAGAGCTCTTCGATTTGAATTATCAGCGGAAATATAGTCGGGTGGAAAAACCTGGTCGTTTTAAGGTTTTACATAGAGAAATCGCGCGTATTGAAACTATTTTAAATGAAAGAAAACGAGATGAGTCAAAGGCCAAATAGACGCAAAACCTTCATCGGGACAGTTGTTAGCGATAAAATGAATAAAACACGGGTGGTCCAAGTGAAATCAACCACCAAACATGATGTCTATAACAAAATCGTAAGACATGCCGCCCGATTTAAAGCTCACGATGAAAAGAATGAATCTAAAGTGGGGGATGTGGTTCGCCTCATGGAAACGCGGCCCTTGTCGAAAGACAAGCGTTGGCTCATTTGTGAGATTATCAAAAAGAATGTTTTGGATAATTTAATTATTTCGGATACCATTTAACCCAGAAATTCAAGCCATGATTCAATTAAAAACATTGTTAGATGTCGCGGATAACACGGGAGCCCGCAAGGCTTCTTTTATCGGTGTCTTAAAATCGAAAAATCGGGCCTATGCCAAAGTCGGAGATATGGTCCGCGCGAATGTCAAAGAATGCGCGGCGGATTCAGCCGTGAAGAAAGGCACCGTGGTGAAAGGGATTGTTGTCCGGACCAAATCACCGATTCGTCGTCCGGATGGAACCTATGTTCGGTTCGATACGAATGCGATCGTGATTATTGATGATACTGGAAATCCCAAAGGGACACGCGTATTTGGACCCATCGCGCGTGAAATCCGTAACTTAGAATACATGAAAATCGTTTCTTTAGCCCCCGAGGTCGTTTAATATGTTACGTATTAAAAAAAATGATACTGTCAGCATTATCGCCGGAAAAGACAAAGGCAAAAAAGGGAAAGTTTTGAGCGTGAGTCTCCTGGAGCACAACGTGCTTGTCGAAGGTTTGAATCTTGTTAAAAAAGCCCGCCGACGTACCCAGCAAGATCAAAAAGGGGGCATTGTGGATATCGAAGCGCCGATCCATCTGTCCAACGTGATGTTGATCTGCAAGCAATGCAATAAGCCGGTCCGCGTTCGATTTTCTGTTTTGAAGGATAAGAGTAAAATTCGAGAATGTAAATCTTGTGGAGCTTCTATATAAAATGTCACTACGTTTATTAGATAAATATCGAAAAGAAGTTGTACCTGCCATTCAAAAAGAATTTGGCGTAAAAAACGTCATGGCTGTTCCGCGTTTAATGAAAATTGTTGTCAATATGGGCGTCGGGAAGGCCATTGAAGATCAGAAAATCATCGAGAAGGCAGCGGAAGATTTAGGCCTCATTACGGGACAGAAACCGTTGATCCGCAAAGCGAAAATTGCCATTTCAAATTTTAAACTTAAAAAAGGGGCAGCGGTAGGCTGCAAGGTGACCTTGCGCCGGGCTAAGATGTATGAGTTCTGTGATCGCCTGATGAATGTCGCTCTGCCAAGAATTCGTGACTTTAACGGTGTCTCTCGAAAGGCGTTTGACCGTGACGGAAATTATACGTTGGGGATCGTCGAGCATACGATTTTTCCTGAGATCGACACGGATAAAATTGTGAATATTCAGGGAATGGATATCACGTTTGTTTTTAATCATGGCCCCCAGGAGCAGACCTTGGAAGTTTTGCGTCTTTTGGGGATGCCGTTTAGTAAAAAATAAAGGTTAAAGGTTTATGGTTAAAAAATCACAAATTAATAAGGCCAACCGCAAACCAAAGTTTTCTGCCCGACAACATAATCGTTGCCGGATTTGCGGACGACCCAAAGGGTTTTTAAGACGATTTGGGGTTTGTCGTATTTGTTTTAGAGAACTTGCTTGGAAGGGAGAAATTCCAGGCGTTAAAAAAGCAAGCTGGTAACAAGAAAGCAAAAACTTATGTCATTAAATGATCCTATTGCATTGTTGTTAACCCACATCCGAAATGCGGCCTCTTCTCAGAAAGAAACGGTGGAAGTGCCCGCGTCTCGATTGAATGAAAAGATCCTCGAGATTTTTAAAACGGACGGTTACATTGAAGATTATCGTTTTATCAAAGATAATAAACAAGGTATTTTAAAAATTTATTTAAAGTATTTAAAAAATAAGAAGTCGGCAATCATAGGGATTCGCCGGGTTTCCACTTCGGGGCGTCGGGTTTATGTCAAAGGCGAAAAGATCCCCCGTGTCATTAACGGATTAGGAACAGCCATTATTTCTACGTCGAAGGGTGTTATCACAGATCGTGATGCCCGCAAGTTAAAAGTCGGCGGTGAAGTGATGTGTTATATTTGGTAAAGGCCATCGACCATGTCACGTATCGGAAAAATTCCAGTCAGTATTCCCAAAGAAGTTAAAGTCACGATTGATAAAAGCCAAGTCAATGTTGAAGGCCCCAAGGGCAAGATGTCGATCCCTCTTCCTTTAGGGGTCAGCCTTGAAAACAAGGAAGGCAAGGTTTTTGTCAACCGGGTCAATGATACGAAACAAAGCCGGTCCAACCATGGGACCGTGAGGGCCATTTTGAATCACACCATTATTGGTGTGACTCAAGGGCATAAACGAAGTTTGGAAATTCAGGGTGTCGGTTTCCGTGCCCAATTAGACGGGAAAAAACTCGTCTTAAATTTAGGGTTCAGTCATCCGGTTGAGTTTAAAATTCCGGATGGAGTCGCTATCAAGGTGGCAAAACCGACGGAAATTGAAATCGAGGGTGTTGATAAATCTTTGGTCGGTGAAGTGGCGGCTGAAATTCGCAGCATCAGACCCCCCGAACCATATAAAGGCAAAGGCATTCGTTACGCCGGTGAATATGTCAAGAAAAAGCAAGGGAAAGCCGTTACCAAGTAAAAAAATTCAGTCGTACGTGATTTTTAAAAATATGTCTTGTAAAACGGAAATCGAGAAATGCTAAATCCAAAAGAACAACAAAGAATTTATCGGCATAAACGCCTTCGTCATAAAGTCGTAGGGACTTCAGATCGTCCACGGCTTTATGTCCATTGCGGTCTGCGCAGTATGCAGGCCCATGTCGTCGATGATGTATTGAGGAAAGTGATTTGCGGGATGTCAACCTTGGACAAGTCTTTGAAGACCAAGGTTAAACACGGGGGGAATGTTCAGGCCGCAACACTTTTAGGAGAGGCCTTAGCCGCCAAGGCGAAGGGCAAAGGAATTCAAAAAGTATGTTTTGACCGTGGGGGCTATTTTTATCACGGACGTGTGAAGGCCTTTGCGGACGCAGCCAGAAAAGGTGGATTAGAATTCTAATGGACAAAATGAGCAAAAATAACGAAAAAGATTTAGAGCAGAAACCGGCCGTTGAAGCAGGTCCAACGGAAAATCCTTCTCATCCCGAAGGGCCAAAACCTCGAGGGAAATCGTCTCGACCTCCTCGTCGTCAAGGTCCAGGAGGGCCTCGCGACATGACTCCTCCAGAATTTTTGGAAAAGGTCATCACCATCAATCGTGTAACCAAAGTCACTAAAGGCGGAAAGAAATTAGGGTTTAGCGCTTTGGTTGTCGTAGGTGACGGGAAAGGAAAAGTCGGTTATGGGTTGGCGAAGGCAAGTGAAGTCGCCAACGCGATTAAGAAATCTTTGATTGCCGCGAAAAAAGGAATGATTCGTATTCCTTTAAAAGGGACGACAATCCTTCATGAGGTTTTGGGGGAGTGGGGCAGTGCCATCGTCATGCTCAAACCTGCGTCTGAAGGGACGGGCGTTATTGCCGCTGGTCCGGTGCGTGCCATTTGTGAGGCCGCCGGAATCCGGAATATTTTAACGAAGTGTCATCGATCGAATAATCCTGTCAATGTCATTAAAGCGACGATGGACGGATTTTCACAATTAAAGGCTTTGGAAACTCCTGTAACGACAGAAACTCAGCCAAAGGAATAATATGTTGCTTCATGAATTGAAACCACCGCGTTGGTCAAAGAAACGAAAAAAAATTGTTGGGCGTGGTCCCGGCTCAGGCCATGGGAAAACGTCCTGCAAAGGCCATAAAGGACAAACATCCCGTTCTGGTCGTGGGATTTTGCGTACTTCGGAAGGTGGACAGATGCCCTTGATTAAGCGCCTTGGCAAGGTAGGATTTCGTCCTAAACGCCAAAATATTTTTCAATTAGTCAATTTGAAGAGTTTGACACGGTTTAAAGAAGGGACTGTCATTAACGGAGAGTTCCTGAAAAGTCATGGATTAATTAAAGATGTGGATCAACGATTTAAGATTTTAGGCGATGGAGAACTTCAAAAGCCTTTAGAGATCCATGCGCATCAGTTTTCGGAATCGGCGAAAGAAAAAATCGTCAAAGCCGGCGGCAAGGCCGAATTGATTAAGGCTGAATAGTTTTTGATCGTTTCCTAAAAAAGAAGACCACGAATGCTCAAAGCTTTTGTTAATTGTTTTAAGATCCCTGAATTAAAAAAGAAGATTCTTTTTACATTAGGTTTGATTGCGGTTTATCGGGTGGGGTGTTATATCCCGACCCCCGGCGTCAATGGTTCGATGTTGGCAGAGTTTTTTGAGCGGATTAATTCCACGGCCGGTGGAACGATCTTTGGCATGATGAACATGTTTTCCGGTGGTGCCTTGCAGAAACTAACGGTTTTTTCTTTGGGGATTATGCCGTATATTTCCAGTTCGATTATCATGCAGCTTTTAACGGCCATTATCCCGGCTTTAGAAAAAATTGCTAAGGAAGGCCAAGCGGGATACCGTAAGATTAATCAATTTACCCGTTATGGGACATTAATTTTGTGTTTGGTCCAATCGTATTTTATCGCTTTGTGGCTCGAGAGCCCTGCGGCCTTTGCGGGATTGAAGGTTGTGAATAATCCCGGATGGGCGTTCCGGTTTTCAACGGTGATGACGCTGACTTGTGGCACTCTTCTTTTGATGTGGTTGGGGGAACAAATTCAGGAACGAGGTATTGGCAATGGGATTTCGCTGATTATCACGGCCGGGATCATCGCCAGTATGCCGATGGCTGCGCAACAGTTGATTATGTTATTGTCCCCTCAAGCCAGTGGGGTCGGTCAGATTCAACCCGCAACTCTTGTTTTAATGTTTGCTCTTTTGATCTTTGTTACTTACAGCGTAACCATGATTACGCAAGGGCAGCGGAAGATCCCTGTCCAATATGCTCGACGGGTGATTGGACGAAAAGTATATGGCGGACAAAGCACCTATATTCCTTTAAAAGTGGATACAGCCGGTGTTATTGCCATTATCTTTGCCCAGTCGATCATTCTTTTCCCGGCGACGATTGGGACATTTATTCCAAGCCCTGCGATCCAAGCCATTGCGGGATATTTGGCCCGCGGTCATTGGGCTTATTATGCTTTGTATGGTCTTTTGATTGTTTTCTTTTGTTATTTTTATACGGCCATTGTTTTTAATCCTGTGGATGTCGCAGAGAACATGAAAAAGCACGGGGGATTTGTCCCCGGAGTTCGTCCCGGCACGCCCACATCGGATTTTTTAGATTTTGTTTTAACGCGCATCACATTAGCTGGTTCATTATTCATTTGTGTGATTGCGATTTCGCCTGATGCGATTATGGCGGCCTTTCGGGTCCCGTATATGGTGGCATCCTTTTTCGGAGGGACAGGTGTTTTGATTACAGTCGGGGTCATGTTGGACACCATGAAGCAAATTGAGTCGCATCTTTTGATGCGTCATTATGACGGTTTTTTGAAATCTGGCCAGTTGCGTGGCCGAAGGTCTTAGAGGAACGATGAGAATAGTTTTATTAGGGCCCCCAGGCGCTGGGAAGGGAACACAAGCCAAATTGTTGAAAGATGAGCTGGGGATCGCTCACGTTTCAACGGGCGACATCCTGAGGGAGGAGATGAAAAATAATACTCCTTTAGGCCAAGAGATCAAGCAGTTTGTGAATTCTGGCGGATTGGTCCCGGATGAAATTATTACCAAAATTATCGAGCAGAAGTTGATGACGGATAAGTCTTTGGATAAAGGTTATATGCTCGATGGGTTTCCTCGGACCAAGGCCCAGGCGCAAGATTTAGACCGCATTACACAGAAGATTGGCAAACCCATTGATTATACGCTTTATATGGAGGCGAGTTTACCCATCATCATCCAACGCTTGACAGGTCGTCGAGTGTGCCGAAAATGCGGGGCTCTTTTTCATGTGGTGAATAAACCTTCACGAAAAGAAGGGGTATGTGATCTCTGTCAAGGAGAGCTTTATCAGCGATCGGATGACAATGAAGAGACCATTAAGAAGCGGATGGAGGTTTATTTGACCAATACCCAGCCGATCATTGATTATTATAAGGCTCAGGGAAAATTGAGAACGATTGACGCGTCGCGTAATGCGGAAAAAGTTATGGTTGAATTAATGGACATGTTTAACCAAGACGGAAAAATTGATAAAAATAAAGTCAAAAAAGGAAATTGATTTACTTCGCACCTCCGGACGCGTTTTAGCAGATATTTTTGAGGTATTGAAAGGCTCTTTAAAAACTGGGATGACCACGCGTGATATTGATGCCTTGGCAGAGAACATGATCGCCGAGCATCATGCAATTGCGGCCTTTAAAGGATATCGCGGTTATCCGAGCTGCGTTTGCGTTTCGATTAATGAAGAGGTCGTTCACGGCATTCCCGGTGAACGCGTTGTTCGAGACGGTGATTTGGTGAGTCTCGATATCGGGCTTGTTTTGGAGGGATATTATTCCGATATGGCCATGACAATTCCTGTCGGGACCATTGACCGTCAGAAACAGAAATTGATCGATGTCGCGAAAGAATCTTTAAGGCGCGGAATTGCCCAGGCGGTGGCCGGGCATCATCTCTTTGATATTTCGTATGCGATTCAAAATTATGTGGAAGCAAATGATTTTTCGGTTGTACGAGATTTTGTCGGTCATGGCATTGGAACAAGTCTTCACGAAGATCCCGAGATTCCCAATTTTGGACGAGCGCATACGGGACCGGTATTAAAAACTGGAATGGTCTTTGCGATAGAGCCCATGGTGAATATGGGAACATGGGAAACGGTTGTTTTAGAAAATCACTGGACAGTGGTGACCAAGGATCGTAAGCCTTCTGCTCATTTTGAGCATACGGTGGCGATCACAGACCAAGGCCCAGAAATATTGACAAAATAATATGGCCAAAGAAGATTTAATCGAAGTTGAAGGAACAGTTTTGGAAGGATTGCCCAATGCGATGTTTCGCGTTGAGTTGGATAATGGCCATAAAGTGTTAGCACATATTTCGGGAAAGATTCGTATGCATTTCATTCGGATCTTGCCCGGTGACAGGGTGAAAGTGGAACTTTCTCCCTATGATTTAACCCGAGGCAGAATAACGTTTAGGACAAATAAATAATATGAAAGTCAAATCCTCAGTTCGAAGAATTTGTAGTCAATGCAAGATTATCCGACGAGAAAGAGTCGTTCGGGTCATCTGTTCTAATCCGAAGCATAAACAAAGGCAGGGATAAACGCTATGGCAAGAATTTTAGGTGTTGATTTACCCAAAGACAAAAGAATCGAAGCGGCTTTACCTTATCTTGATGGGATCGGTCCGACACTGGCCCGTGTTATCCTCGATGAGGCCAAAATCGATTATAACAAGCGCGCGAAGGACCTTTCTGAAGAAGAGGTCTTGAAGATCGCCAATATTATTCAGAAGAAATATCGTGTGGAAGGTGAATTAAGACAGGAAGTCACCCAGAATGTCCGACGCATGATTGAGATCAGTTCTTATCGAGGGTTGCGACATAAAAAAGGGCTTCCGACCCGAGGCCAGCGGACACGCACCAACGCCCGCACGCGTAAGGGGAAAAAGAAAATCGTCGGCGTCATGAAAGTCGCTGCACCGGTTTAAAAAAGGTCAAGGAACTATGGTCGAAAAACCTAAAACAAAGAAGAAAGTTTTAAAAGACGTTAGTAACGGAATCGTCCACATTCAAGCCTCATTCAACAATACCATTATTACTGTGACTGACAAAATCGGTCGGGTGATTGCCTGGTCTTCTCCGGGGGTTGTGGGATTTAGCGGTTCAAAAAAATCAACACCCTTTGCCGCTCAGGTGGCTGCCGCTGATGCGGCAAAGAAAGCCAAAGATTTAGGTATGATGAGTGTGGATGTTTATGTCAAAGGTCCTGGTTCTGGACGGGAATCAGCGATTCGGGCCTTACAGGCGGCAGGATTAAGCGTCACCTCTATCAAAGATGTGACACCTATTCCGCATAACGGCTGTCGCCCCCGTAAGAAACGAAGAGTTTAGTTTTAAGAAAGGATAGTTTTCAATGGCAAGAGATCGAGGATCAGTGTGTCGTCAATGTCGGCGGGAAGGCCAAAAGCTTTTCTTAAAAGGCTCTCGCTGTTATTCCATCAAATGTGCTTTGGATCGCCGGGATTATGCCCCGGGTCAACATGGTGCAAAACGGACTAAACTTTCCAATTATGGCATTCAGTTGAGAGAGAAACAAAAGGTCAAAAGGATGTATTGCCTTTTGGAAAAACAGTTCCGAGGGTATTTTGAAAAGGCGGCACGCTCTAAAGGCATTACAGGAAACGTTTTGTTGCAATTCCTGGAAAGACGACTGGACAATGTCATCTATCAACTGGGATTTGCCACTTCGCGTAAAGAAGCCCGACAAATTGTAAATCACAATTTTGTTTATGTGAATAATCGTCGGGTGAATATTGTTTCGTATCTTGTTAAGAAAGACGATGAAATCCTTCTCAAGTCAGCCAAAAAAGGGTTGAACTTTGTGAAAGAAAACTTTGAGACCAACAAGGGGCGTGCTGTTCCTGCATGGCTTGAGGTTGATGGGGACCATTATCGAGCCAAGGTGCTTCGTTTGCCGGAACGCTCCGATATTCAGTTGCCGATTAATGAGCAGTTAATCATCGAGCTTTATTCAAAATAATATTTTCCCTATACATTACCGATTAGGAGGAGAACATGGGAGTTAAGTGGAGAGACTTTCAGATGCCTAAGAGGCTCGATTGCGATGAATCGACCTATAATAATACCTATGGGAAGTTTATCGCAGAACCTTTTGAACGAGGGTATGGAGTCACGTTAGGAAATTCTTTAAGAAGGATTCTATTGTCGTCGATTGAAGGCAGTGCTGTGACTTCCGTGAGAATCGAGGGAGCTCCCCATGAGTTCACCAACTTGCCTGGCGTTATGGAATCAGGAACAGATATCATTCTCAATCTTAAATCGTTGGTTTTACGGTCGCATTCCAAGACCCCAAAACCGATTTACATTAAGACAGAGAAAAGAGGCGAGATCAAAGCGAAGGATATTATTTGCGACGAAACGATTGAGATCCTCAATCCGAATTTGCATATTGCCACTTTAACGCAAGATATCAAATTTCACATGGAGATGGAAGTTTCGCGCGGCCGTGGGTATGTTCCGGCTGAGTTGAACAAACGCGAGGATGCGCCGGTCGGGACTATCGCGATCGATTCCATTTTTACTCCGATTGTGAAAGTCAATTATTTCGTTGAGAACACGCGTGTTGGGCAGAGAACAGATTATGACAAGTTGATCTTGGAAATATGGACCAACGGGGGAGTCAATCCTAAGGAGGCCTTGTTATATGGGGCGAATATCCTTCAGCGTCATTTGGATGTCTTTGTGAGCTATGGCCAGCTTCCTGAAGAGGAAGAGGAAGAAGAAGAGATAACAGCTGAAGAAAAAGCGCTGTATGAGAAGTTGCGCCTTCCCATTTCCGAACTCGAATTGTCAGTCCGCAGTTCGAATTGCCTGAAGGAAGCCAACATAAAAACCATTTCCGATTTGGTTCGAAAAACAGAAGGCGAACTTTTAGGTTTTCGTAATTTTGGAAAGAAATCCTTAACGGAAATCAATGACCTGTTAAAGGTCATGGGTTTGGGTTTAGGAATGAAAGTCGATTTGAAAAAATTAAGACAGAAAGAATAAGCCATGCGCCATCGGATTGCCGGAAATAGATTAAATCGTTTTTCGAGTTTGCGAAAAGCAACTCTTCGCGACTTAGCCAAAGCCACTCTAGAGAAACAGCGTATTTGTACCACGAAAGCCAAAGCCAAGGAGGCAAGAAAATTGGTCGATCGCCTTGTGACTTTAGGCAAAAGAAACACTTTGGCAGCAAAACGCAGGGCCTTTGCCATCCTTTGCGATCATGATCTTGTCAGTCATTTGTTTAATAAATTGGCCCCTTTGTTTTCGGGGCGCATGGGGGGATATACCCGTATCATTCATTTGCCTCAACCCCGTCGGGGAGATAATGCGTCGTTAGTTTTTCTTGAGCTTACAGAAAAAATCGTTGAGACCCCTAAAAAAGCTCCCGCGAGTGCTCGTGCCAAAGGAGACAAAGATAAAAAGGTAAAAACCGATGCTCCCGAAGTCAAAAAGGAAGAGCCTCAGAAAAAACCGGCAGCCCCTGCAAAACCTGTCGAGAAAGAACAGCCGATTCATAAGCCCGCAAAGCCAAAACTTTTGGGCGGAGTAAAAAAGATTTTTAATAAGAAAAGTCCGACCGGATCGTAAACCATTTCAGCCAAAATGAAGATTTCTCAAAGAGTAGAAAATCTTGTTGGCTCCTCGACTCTCGCGATTACCGCAAAGGCCAAAGAATTAAAAGCCCAGGGCCATGATGTTGTTAATTTTGGTGCTGGAGAACCCGATTTCGATACCCCCGATTTCATTAAACAAGCTGCGATTAAAGCCATTCAGGACGGCTTCACGAAATATACTCCTTCCATTGGAACCCTTGAGTTACGACAAGCTATTTCTGAAAAATTTAAAAAAGAAAACCAGCTGGATTATAAACCCAATCAGATCATTGTTTCCTGCGGCGCCAAACATTCCTTATGCAATTTATTCCTGACCCTCATTGATAAAGGTGATGAGGTCTTGATCCCTGGCCCCTATTGGGTGAGTTACCCTGAGATGGTCAAATTGGCCAGTGGAAAGCCAAAGATCATTAAAACGAACAAAAAAACCAACTTTAAACTCACCGCCCAGAATCTGGAAAAGGCCATTACGAAAAAAACCAAGGTTTTGGTCTTGAATTCCCCCTCGAATCCGACGGGAATCTTATATTCAAAAGAAGAACTGCTTCCGTTGGCGGAAATTTGCGTCAAGCACAAGATCTTTATCGTGAGTGATGAGATCTATGAGAAGTTAATCTATGATACGGATCAATATACGTCTGTGGCTTCCTTAGGCAAGGACGTCTATGATTTAACGTGTACCGTGAATGGTGTTTCAAAAACTTTTGCCATGACCGGTTGGCGCATTGGTTATTTGGGGGCGCCGCTTGAGATTGCCGAGGCGATTAAAAAATTGCAGGACCATGCCACGTCGAACCCCACATCGATTAGTCAAATGGCAACGCTCGCTGCCCTTAAAGATGCCGGACAAACCGTGGCCTTAATGAAAAATGAATTTAAACAGAGGCGTGATTTAATTGTTTCTTGCTTAAATCAAATCCGTGAGATAAGCTATATCTACCCCCAGGGGGCTTTTTATATTTTTTGTAACATTTCGAAACTGAAGATGGGATCCGTTGAGCTGGCCGAAAAGATTTTGAATGATGTGAAAGTCGCGGTTATTCCGGGGGATGGTTTCGGAGCGGATGATTATATCCGTTTAAGTTTTTCAACTTCCCAAGAAAGAATTCAAGAAGGTGTTCGGCGTATTGGGGAGTGGATCAAAATTAATAAAACATAGGCAGTCCCATAAATCCGTTTGTCTAAACAAGGGAGGGTCCGGTGGATATTCGAGAACTCTTATTTGTTGTTACTGAAAAGAAGGCGTCTGATTTGCATTTAACGGAAAATATGTCGCCGATCTTGAGGATAGACGGCAAACTCAGCGTTATGCAAGAAAGAGCCCCTCTCTCCAGAGAAGAACTCAAGAAGATGATTTATGGGATGTTAAGTGACAATCAGAAAGAAAAGTTTGAAAGGGATTTGGAACTGGATTTTTCTTTGGCGTTAGCTGGCTTGGATCGTTTCCGAGCGAATGTTCATATCCAGCGGGGATGCGTCGAGGCCGCGTTTCGTCGCATACCGTTATTTGTTCCCAATATCACGGAATTAGGGTTGCCTCCGGTCATTCAAGAAATGGCCATGAAACCCAATGGTTTAGTTTTGGTCACTGGGCCCACAGGGATGGGAAAAACAACGACCTTGGCATCCATGGTCAATCTGATCAATAACGAGAAGGCCTCTCTGATCATCAGCATCGAAGATCCCATTGAATATGTTCATGTCAATAAGAAATCTGTCATCAAACAGAGGGAAGTTTATAAAGATACCCATACTTTTGCCGAGGCATTGAAACGATGTCTGCGTCAGGATCCCGACGTTATTGTGGTGGGAGAAATGAGAGATCTTGAGACCATTTCGACTGCCCTGACCGCGGCTGAAACCGGACACTTGGTTTTGGCGACATTGCATACTCCGGATGCGCCACAGACCATTGAACGTATTATTGACGTTTTTCCTGCTCATCAACAGCAACAAGTCAAACTTCAGTTGGCGGACTGTCTCCAGGGGGTTATTTCGCAATTGTTATTGCCCCGCGCCAGCGGAGAAGGCAGAGTCTTGTCGACGGAAGTCATGGTCGCCACCGCGGGGGTAAGAAACCTCATTCGAGAACAGGCGATTGAACAGATCCCTACCATTATTCAAACCGGAAGTCAGCACGGGATGAAATCCATGGATAAATCCCTCAAGGAACTTTATTATGCGGGGATTATTTCCTATGAAGTGGCCTTGTCCAAAGCCAAAAATCCCGAAGAATTCAAACAATTATAAACAAAGAGTCTTCAACGATGAGATATCAAGTCACATTAATTCCAGGTGATGGTATCGGCCCGGAAGTGGCCGAGGCCATGAAAAAATGCATTGATGCCACCGGTGTCAAGATTGATTGGGACGAACAAATTGTCGGAGAATATGCCATCAAAAAGTTTGGGGCCCCTCTTCCGGACAGTGTCATAGAATCGATTAAGAAAAATAAAGTCGCGATTAAAGGGCCCATCACAACTCCCATCGGAACCGGTTTTCGTTCGATCAACGTTCAGCTGAGGCAAGTTTTGGACCTTTATGCGTGTGTCCGTCCGACTAAATATTACGAGGGGACAAAAGCCAAGGCCAAGGATTTAGACTTGGTGATCGTCCGGGAGAATACCGAAGATTTATACGCCGGCATTGAATTCGAGTTGGGAACGGAGGCATTGAAAAAAGTTAAACACGTGATCAATGAGCTTCAACCTAAACAAATCCGGGAAGATGCGGCCATTTCGATCAAACCTATTTCTGTTTTTGGGTCGAAACGGATTGTCCGATACGCCTTCGAGTATGCTCTTCAAAACAACCGTAAGAAAGTGACGGCGGTCCATAAGGCGAATATCATGAAATTTACCGACGGATTGTATCTTAAGGTCGCGCGAGAAGTCGCTGAAGAATACAAAGGCAAGATCGCTTTCGAAGATGTGATTGTCGATAACCTATGCATGCAGCTTGTTCAGAATCCAAAGAATTTTGATGTCTTGGTTTTAACAAATCTTTATGGAGATATTGTTTCAGACTTGTGTGCCGGATTGATGGGGGGGTTAGGCGTTGCTCCCGGAGCCAACATCGGTGAAGGATGCGCCCTTTTTGAACCGGTCCACGGTGCGGCCCCTAAATATACGGGGATGAATAAGGTAAATCCCACGGCCACCATTCTTTCGGGTGTTCTCATGTTGAAATATTTAAAAGAAAACAAGGCCGCAGAAAAGCTTGAAAATGCGGTCAAACAGGTTTTGAAAGAAGGGCGTTTTGTGACTTATGATTTAAAGGCGGACCGGAATGACCCTTCCGCGGTTGGAACCCAGCAGATGGCAGAGGCGATTTGTCAGAAAATGCGGTGACCTTTTATGCTTTTATTCCCCCGTTGTTTGGCCAACAGACAGCGGGGTTTTTTATTAGAGGTGTTTAACAAAGGAGTCTTTTGATTTGAATTCTTTTGAGTGTATTGACTTAGGTTTGGTTGATTATCAATCCTCTTACGAGCTCCAGAAAAAGGCAGTCGAGGAGGTGATCTGTGGCCAGAGAGAAAAATTGTTCCTCTGTGAGCATCCGTCTGTCTTGACAATGGGAAGGCTTGCTACTGAGAAAAACATTTTGGTCCCGAAAAGTTATATTGAAAAGGAAAAGATCGATATTTTACGCATTGATCGGGGCGGTGAAATCACCCTTCATACCCCAGGACAGCTCGTTATCTATCCGATTATCGATTTAACGAGGCTCGGGCGGGATTTACGGCTTTATATGTCGAAATTAGAACAACTTACGATTGATTTATTGCAGTATTTTGGTATAGTGGCTAATAGAGTGCCTGGACAAAGAGGCGTTTGGGTCCAACAAGATAAGATTGCCTCCATCGGCATCGGGGTTCGCCGATGGATTTCTTTTCATGGATTGGCTCTCAATGTCAGTTGTGATTTAAGTTTGTTTCATTTGATCCGTCCTTGCGGTCTCGATGTGAAAATGACCTCCATCGAAAAGCTTTTGAATAAAAACGTAAACATAACCCTTGTCAAAGAAAAGTTAAAACACCTTTTTTCTTCTCATTTTGATTGTGAGTTAATCGTAACAGGAGACTAGCGATGGATATTAAGCTTCCCTCCTTGGGAGAGGGGATTGAAAAAGCAACCGTATCGTGTTGGTATGTCATCGTTGGAAATACTGTTGAAAAAGATACAGATCTTGTGGAATTGGTCACGGACAAAGCCACATTTAATGTCCCCTCGCCGATCAAAGGGATTTTAAGAAAGGTTTTTTTTAAAGAAGGAGAAACCGTTCTCATTGGCCAGACATTGGCCCTGATTGAATAAGGAATCAAAGACCTCGGATATGACAAATCGCAGGATCCTCCTCATGTATATTACCGAAGTTTCAGGCCATCATAAAGCCACGATGGCCATTGAAGAAGCTTTGCGAGCCCTTTCCCCTCATGTCGAAACCCGTCGGATTAATGGATTCGGTTATGTTTATCCCATTATGGAAAAAATCATCAATAAAGCCTATATGGGGGTTATCAAACGTACTCCTAAAATTTGGGACTACCTTTATGACAATCCGTTGATTGTCCGCAGAACAAAACGATTAAAGAATCTCATCCACAAATCTAATCACGCAAAACTGGCTAAACTTTTTGACGAATTTAAGCCTGATGTGGTTGTCTGTACCCAGGCCTTTCCTTGCGGGTTGGTGGCGGATTATAAAATGACGTATGGCCTGGACACGCGTTTAATCGGTGTTTTGACAGATTACGCCCCGCATGCCTATTGGCTCCATGAAGGGGTGGATTATTATGTGGTCCCTTCGGACGAGGCCAAAGAACGTTTCATGAAGGAAGGGATTCTCGCGCATCGGATCAAACATTTCGGAATTCCCGTTGACCCGAAATTTGTCGGACGTTTAAACCGAAAGTTGGTCATGGAAAAGCTCGGATTAAACAGCACGATTCCCGTTGTGCTTATTATGGGGGGCGGACAAGGTCTGGGGCCGATTAAAACGATTGTTCGTTCTTTGATTAAATTGTCGAGGAATGTACAATTGATTGTTGTGGCAGGAACGAACAAGAAATTGCTCCGTTTCTTAAGGAAAATGGAAAGTAAAACTCATCAAAAGATGTTGGTCTATGAATATGCCTACAACATTGATGAACTCATGGAAGTCGCGAGTTTGATTGTGACAAAACCCGGCGGGATGACAACGGCCGAATCCCTTTGTAAGGGTTTGCCGATGGTGATTGTCAACCCGATTCCCGGTCAAGAGGTCCGTAATACCAATCATTTGTTAAAAAAAGGGGTCGCGTTAAGGATTAATCGAGTGAGGAATCTTCGACGAGAAATGGAACATCTTTTAGACCATCCGGAGAAACTTTCGGAGATGAGCAAGGCCGCTTACCAGATCAGCCATCCCCATTCTTCACTGGATATCGCCCGGTTGATATTACAATAAACGCGTATGTTTAAATATTTTTTATATAAATTCGGCCAGTTCCTCGTTAACCATTTGCCGCTCAAGGTGTGCTATCGGATTTCGGTTTTTTTCTCCGATCTGCAGTACTACTTTTCCCCGCGCGATAAGAGGTCAGTGAAAAATAACTTACGGATTATTCTTCCTCACGCGAAGAATATTGATATCTTGGCCAGGGAGGTTTTTGAAAACTTTGGAAAATACTTGGCTGATTTCTTCCGGATGGTGAAGGAGTCGCGTGAAGAGGATTTCTTTACAAAAAATACAAAAACGATTCATCAGGAATATCTGACAGAAGCCATGAGCCTCAAGAAAGGGGGCATTATTTTAACCGCCCACTTAGGAAATTGGGAGGTGGGTGGCATGGTTTTATCAAAATTGGGATATCCTTTTGTCGCGATTGCTCTTCCCCACAAAGAGCGGCCTGTGAATGACTTGTTTAATAGTCAGCGGGAAGCCATGGGGATTATGGTGGTTCCTACCAGTGTGGCCATCCGTCGGTGCATTGAGGCTTTGAAGAAAAACGGGTTAGTGGCATTATTGGCTGACCGGGATTTCAGCCAAAACGGAGAGGTGATGGATTTCTTGGGACGCAAGGCTTTTATCCCCAGAGGCCCCGCTGTTTTTTCTTTAAAAACAGGGGCCCCGATCATCCCGGCTTTTTTTATCCGTGAAAAAGATGACACCTATCGTTTGATTTTTGAAAAGCCCATTTATCCGTCAGGAAGGCATGATTCTGTCAAAGATATTCTTTCGATCATGAAGAAATATGTGGTTGTTATCGAACAAAAGATCCGCGCCTATCCTACCCAGTGGCTCATGTTTAGGGAGTTTTGGATTCCATGAAAATCTGTGTCATTATTCCGGTCCACAATGAATCAAAAGAGATTGGCCGATTGGTTCAAAGAGTCAAAAACAAAGGCTTTGATGTCCTTGTGATCGATGACGGTTCAACGGATTTTTCAGGCCGAATTGCCAAAGAACAGGGGGCTATGGTTTTAACCCATGATATTAAAAAGGGTAAAGGACAGTCTTTGAGGGATGGGTTTGAATATGTGAAAGAGAAACCCTATACGGGTGTGATAACGATGGATGGGGACGGTCAACATGCGGTCGAAGATCTGGATCGTTTTATCGCTCGAGCCACCCAGGTGCCTCAGTCGGTTATTGTGGGAAGCCGGATGGACAATGCCAAGGGCATGCCGGCCATTCGTTTTTTGACCAATAAATTCATGTCGAGTTTGATTTCTTCCCTATGCCATCAGCACGTGCCGGATACGCAATGCGGTTTTCGATATTTGGGAAGTGAGGTCTTAAAACATCTGCAGCTGAACTGCAATGACTTTGAGATTGAGAGTGAAGTTTTGATGAAAGCGAGCCGGAATCACTTTAAGATTTATTCTGTCCCGATTCAGACCATTTACCGCGATGAAAAAAGTAAAATCAATCCGTTGAAAGACACCTTCCGTTTCTTTAACTATATCATTAAAGAATTGTTCTTCTCGGCACGTTCCTCATAGCCAACCGGGCATGGATTATGAAAAAGAGAGATTTTAACTATTCCATTGTTGAAAATAATATTTTCCGTTTTGCTTTAATTGTTTCCGTTTTGCTCCATCTTGTCTTGTTCGTGAAGATTTCCGCGGCCAAATGGAGTCAAAGGAACAAAAAGGTCCAAACGATCGAAGTGGCTTATTATCGCATGATGCAGACCGTAAAAAAAACAGAGGAACAGACGGAACGTTTGAAAACTTTTAAAAAGAAACTTTTGGAACCGAAGAAGGATGTCCCTCAGCAGAAGAAGGGATCGTCTCCGTTTGTGAAAGATTTGACCAAGCTCATGGACACCTTTAAAGTTCCTCAGAAAAAATTGTCAGAAACACCTCCTGAACCGAAGAAAAAAGTGTCCGTTCCCGCCTTGGAATCGGAAAACATGAAAAGCCCGTCTTATTTGAATTATTATCAAATTATTCGTAATAAAATCAAAGAACGGGCTTATGCGAATTTTGTCAAGGCCGATAAGGGTGAGGTTTATCTGACGTTTGTTCTTTTGGCTGACGGCAAGTTGCAGCAGATCAATGTGTTGGAAGACCGGACGTCGGCGAATCCGTATATCCGAGAGATTAGCGTTAAAAGTGTTCAGGAATCAGCCCCGTTTCCGGCCTTTCCAGCCAACTTAAGTTATCCGGAGCTTTCTTTTAATGTCATTATTTCCTACGAACTTACCGAATAGATGTTTGATAAGGTAAGAAAGGGGGTTATGTCATGGAGAGATTGAAATACCCAGAAAATTATTATATTCGGGTCTTATTAAACAAAGTGACCTTACGAGAAATTATGGTGACCAAAGTCATTGCCGCCAAGATTGAGGATAAGGTGAGTGCTGTTGAAAGAGCCATGAGGGAACGCAATATCCGTCATATGCCCATTGTTGACCATCAAAATATTTTAGTGGGGATTATTACGCAAAGGGATATCTTTCGGATACAATCCCCGCGGCGCGATGAGGATGGAAATTGGTTTTATGATAGTCAATTGTTGGATGAATATATTTTGTCTCATATCATGACGAAAAATCCTTTTACCTTACGCCCCGAAGATTCTGTGGCGACCGCCCTTATCGCCATGTATGAAAGAAAATATGGATGCATTCCGATTATCAGTGAATATCATGAGCTGTCGGGAATTGTTACGCAAACGGATATTTTGGGGATGGCTGTTCGGATCCTCAAAGAAAGTTAGGTCGATGAGAGGGGGGCTCTTGTCTTGACAGCCTTCATTTGCGATGTTATCCTAGCCGCGGATTGAAGGTTTTTTTGAGACGGGAAAGGGATGAAATCATGAGGACAAGAAAACCAGTCGTTGCCGGTCAATTTTATCCAGGAGATCGCAAGGAATTAACGGACATGATTTCCTCCTGGCGTCCCACAGGTATTTCCCCTTTGAAAAGGGAAGGATATAGCAAAGGTTTAGTCCTTCCGCATGCCGGTTATATGTATTCGGGGTTGGTGGCTGCCCAAACGGTTCTTTCGTCTCGGTTAAGGAATCGTTTGATCATTTTGGGTCCCAATCATACGGGGTTGGGAGCCCGTTTTAGCGTGATGACGCAAGGAACGTGGGAAACACCTTTAGGGAATATCCCCGTGGATGAAGACCTGGCTTCGGCGATCGTTGCTTCGTCAAAATTTTTAAATGCCGATGAAGCGGCTCATCAGTTTGAGCATTCCATTGAGGTTTTGTTGCCTTTTTTAAAATATATGAATCAGGAGATCACGTTTGTTCCGATTGTGGCTGGACATGCCAACGCCAGGAGTTACCAAACTGTCGCCCAAGAAATCGTAGCGGCCATCCGTTCGTTAAAGTTAACGGAAAAAGTTTCGATTGTGGCCAGTTCCGATATGACCCATTATGAGCCCCAGAAAGAAGCTGAGCGCAAAGATCACTGCGCCATTGATGCCATTTTGAAGCTGGATCCCGATGCCCTTTTGAGTTGTGTGGAACAGCAGGACATTTCCATGTGTGGAGTCGTACCGGTTTTTATTATGTTAAATATTGTAAAAGAATTAGGCGCAAATAAAGCAAATCTGATAAGATATATGACCAGCGGTGAGACGAGCGGAGATTATCACTCTGTGGTGGGTTACGCTGGGATTACAATCGAGTGAAAGGATTCCTATGGACAATGAAAAGAGAATAGACGAGTCTTGGAAAGAGTCAGTCGACCACGAAAAGAAGGTCGAGCCTCACGAACATTCGGGCAGCGAATCACCCCAAGCAGAGTCTTTGGAGGGGACATCGTTGCCGGACATTAATTTTTTAAGTTATGTGACAAGCCTTGCTTTTCAAACCGTGATTTTCTTGGGAGAAGCGCCCAATCCTTTGACCAATAAGGCCGAAAAAAATCTTCCCCAGGCGAAATTCATTATTGATACTTTGGTCATGTTGAGGGAAAAAACCAAAGGCAATTTAACCGAAGAAGAGGATGCCACCTTAGAGGCCTATCTGTATGAATTGCAGATGAAATATGTTGAGATCGTCAATGGCGGTTCTCCATCGCCGCAGGCATAAATGAGGAGTTGGATATGATTGATAAAGAACTTTTAGAGATTTTAGCTTGTCCGGCCTGTAAAGGCGACGTTGAACTGAAAGAGAATAAAATTGTTTGTACGAAATGCGGTCGCAAATATCCGATCAAACAGGGCATCCCTGTCATGCTGATTGATGAAGCCCAAAAATAGTCTAGAAATGATTCGGTAGCCATGGGGGTAAAGAACTGATGAAAAAGATTCTAATAATTCACGGACCCAATCTCAACCTTTTGGGGCAAAGAGAAAAAAATATTTACGGAAAAACGACTTTAAAAGAGATAGACCAGTCTTTAAAAAAAATGGCCCAAAAGTATCGCGTGACTTTGCAATGCCTTCAATCAAACCATGAAGGGGAGATCGTCGATGCGATCCAAAATGCTAAAAAAAATAAAATTAATGCCATTGTGATCAATCCGGCCGCCTATACCCATACGAGTGTGGCCATTCGTGATGCGATTGCCGCGGTTGATATTCCGACGGTTGAAGTCCATTTATCCAATATTTATGCCCGGGAAGATTTTCGGCAAAAATCATTAATTGCCCCTGTTAGCCACGGACAGGTTAGCGGTTTTGGTGTTGACAGTTACCGATTAGGCCTCGAAGCCGCGATTAATCTGATTAAAACGTGAATGTAAATATCAAAAAGCTCAAACGATCTTTGGTGGACCTAGGGCTAGACGCTTTTCTTGTCACCAAAGATATCAATATATCTTACCTGACAGGGTTTCCTTCCTCTGATTCCTGGCTTTTGGTGAGTCCCCGTGGGGTTTTTTATATCACCGATTTTCGTTATATTCTGGAGGCCAAGAAAAATCTTTCAGGGATTACGATTAAACGCCATCAAGGATCGCTTTCGCAGATGGTTGTTGATTTGGCTGTGAGTTTGAAAATCAAAAGAATCGGAATGGATGACCGGCATCTGTCTTGGGCGGCCTATCAGCAGTTAAAAAAGCGTTTGCCGTGGGGTATTCGGATTGTTTCGACGGGGAATGTGGTCGAAGATTTACGGCAGGTTAAAACCACACAAGAAAAGGCAAAGATCCTAAAGGCTATTTCGCTTAATCAAAAGGCCTATCATTTTTTAAAAGGGGTGATTAAACCAGGATTGACGGAACAGGAGGTTCTTTTAAAGCTCGAAAATTATATTAAAGGCTTTAATGTGAAGTTTTCTTTTGATCCAATTATCGCCTCCGGACCCAATTCCTGCTTTCCTCATGCCAGGGTCACAGGACGCAAGATCCAAAGGAATGATTTGGTGTTAGTCGATGTCGGGATCGACGTTGAAGGCTATAAATCTGACTTGACACGCATGTTCTTTTTGGGTAAAATACCGCGTCCAATTTACGATGTTTATAACATCGTGTGTGCTTCACAACACGCAGCGATTCAAAAAATCAAACCTGGAATCCCTGCATCAGAAGTTGATCAAGAGGCACGTAACTATCTAAAGAAGAATAAGTTAGATAAATTTTTCGGTCATTCTCTGGGACATGGAGTCGGATTAGAAATTCATGAGGAGCCATCCATCTCATCGAAAAGTTCGACGCCTTTGCAAGCAGGGATGATCTTTACGGTTGAGCCGGCCGTTTATATCCCAGGGAAATTTGGAATACGGATTGAAGACATGGTTCTTGTAACCAAGAAAGGGTATGAGGTTTTAAGTGACTATCGGAATTAATGACATTACTTCAGGCATTGCCATCAAACTCGAGGATAAAGTTTATGTCGTGGATGAGTATCATCACGTCAAACCAGGAAAAGGGGCTGCGTTTGTCCGGGTCAGGTTGCGCGACCTTCGAACGGATCTGGTGATCGAAAGGACCTTTCGAACGGCCGAAAGGATTGATGACGTTTTCCTTGAGCAAAAACAACTTCAATACCTTTATCGTGCCGGCGACATGTTCCATTTTATGTGTCAGGAAAGTTATGAAGAGGTCATGATCAGTGAAAACAAAATTGGCGACGGCATTAAATTCCTTCAGGATAACATCATCGTCAACGGTCTTTTTATTGAAAATCAGATTGTGAAAATTATTCTTCCTAATTTTTTGATTACACAAATTATGGAAACAGAGCCCGGAATCAAGGGCGATTCCTCTCGGGCGGGAACAAAACCGGCGAAAATTGATACGGGGGCAACGGTCTTAGTCCCTTTATTTATAAACGTAGGTGATTGGATTAAAATCGATACGCGAACCGGTGGTGAATACGTTGAAAGGGTCCAAAAATGAACCTGAAAGAAATTAAAGAAATGATCACGCTCATGAATGAGAATGGTCTTACCGAACTCGAAGTGGAACGCGAAGGGGAAAAACTAAAGCTTCGCAAAGGTTTAAGCGGAGCTGTGGATATTCAACCTGTGAGTGCTCCTGTTGAATACCGGGTTGAATCAGTCCCTCAGGCACGGCCCCGAGCCACTGCCACGGCCGTTCCAGAAACGCCAAATAAGAATTCCAAGGAGATTACATCTCCCATGGTTGGCACATTTTATCGAGCCCCATCACCCGAGGCGGCTCCGTTTGTTGAAGTCGGTCAGGTTGTTGAGATCGGTCAAGTCGTTTGTATCATTGAAGCCATGAAGCTTATGAATGAAATCAAATCTGAGATTCGTGGGAAGTTAGTAGAAATTGCCGTTGAAAATGCCCAGCCTGTTGAGTTTGGGCAAACCCTTTTCGTCATCGAACCGGTTTAAGGCATGTTTTCTAAAATTTTGATAGCCAACCGCGGAGAGATCGCGTTACGGATTATCCGCGCCTGTAAAGAATTAAATATCCGAACCGTTGCCGTTTATTCTAAGGCCGACCGTGAGTCTTTGCATGTCCGCCTCGCGGATGAAGCGGTCTGTATCGGCAATGCGCCCAGCCGAGAAAGTTATCTGAATATCCCTGCGTTAATTTCTGCCGCGGAAATCACCGATGTTGAAGCCATTCATCCTGGATATGGTTTTCTCGCCGAGAATGCCCATTTTGCTGAAATTTGTGAATCCTGTAATATCTCGTTTATCGGACCGACACCCCAGGCAATTCGTGCCATGGGAGACAAAGTTGTCGCCCGGGAAACTATGCGTAAAGCTGGAGTGCCTGTTACTCCTGGTGGAATGTCAACGATTAAATCCAAAGAAGAGGCTCTGAAACTTGCGAAGAAATTAAAATATCCTGTCATCATTAAGGCAGCGGCTGGTGGCGGCGGAAAAGGCATGCGGGTTTGTCATAATGATGTGAGTTTAGTGAGTTCCTATACGATGGCCCAGAATGAAGCCGAAGCTGCCTTTGGAAACGGTGATGTGTATATAGAAAAATATATTTCGGAACCTCGCCACATTGAATTTCAGATCATTGCTGATCACTATGGCAATGTGGTTCATGCGGGGGAACGGGATTGCAGTATTCAGCGTCGTCATCAAAAACTTTTGGAAGAATCTCCTTCCACAGCCATTGACAGTAAATTGCGCCAGAAAATGGGAGAGATGGCCGTTCGTGGTGCGAAGGCGGTCAATTATCGCGGTGTGGGAACCATGGAATTTTTACTGGATAATGACGGCTCGTTTTACTTCATGGAAATGAATACCCGAATCCAAGTAGAGCACCCCGTGACTGAAATGGTCACTGGCATTGATTTGGTCAAAGCGCAGATCCGATTAGGCGGCGGTGAAAAATTGAAATTGAAGCAAAATGACATCAAAGTCCAAGGCGCCGCCATCGAATGCCGTATCAATGCGGAAGACCCCGACAATAATTTTCTTCCTTGTCCCGGCAAAATTGAAGAACTGAATTTGCCTGGGGGGCCAGGTGTCCGTGTCGATACCCATATTTATCCAGGGTATGTGATCAGTCCTTTTTATGATTCGATGGTCGCGAAACTTATCGTCCATGGGAAAAACCGGGATCAAGCGATTCGAACCATGCTTCGGGCTTTAGAAGAGTTTTATATTTCTCCCATTAAAACAACGATAGGGTTGCATCAAAAAATCCTTCAGCACCCGTTGTTTATCAAAGGCACGCTTTCCACGCATTTCTTAGAAAAGATCTTTCAGAACCAAGCCGAGGCTCATAAGTAACGGCTTTCTCGATTCTTTAAGAAAGGGAAGGGAGACCAGTCCTATGGAAGACACAAAAATTGAAATTGGTTCCATCCATATCCACAAAAAAGTTCTCGCCGATATTACTGTTTCCGTCGTCAAAGACATTGAGGGGGTGTCGTTAGCTCCTAAAGATGTTCGAACAAAATTTCTCGAATTTTTCGGCCGTCAGAATTACTCGGGAATTGAGGTCTTAATTGATAAAGATTCTCAAGTGAGCCTCGAGGTGAAACTCTGTGTCCGCTATGGGATTTATATCCCTGACATTGCGCGTCAAGTCCAGGATTCAATTCGGGGGGCGATTGAACGGACCACCGATATTCGGCTCAAAGATATTCACATTAATATTCAGAGTATTGAGAGGGGGCAAGCATGAAAACATTTATGAATGTCGTTATTTTATTTTTTTTGATTGTCATTATCGGAATCAGCGCTTTGGTCATTTTGTTTGTTCTTGAATTTGTTAAATTGGATCAAAT
>CAZAPN010000001.1:31362-35578 GCA_964487145.1 uncultured Planctomycetales bacterium
AGTCAGCGGCCTCATCATTTTGTTAAGTTTAAAAATCACCGGAATGATTACGGGGCTTGAACAGAAAGAACGCACCATTGCCTTTGATAATCCTTCTGGCCGGGTCAGCATCTCTTTAAATGCGGTTGAAGATTTAATCAAAAAATTGATATTAAGGATGCCCGATGTGCAAGAAATCCGCCCCAACATTGTCGCTTCCAAGCGCGGCATTGAAGTTGATGCACGTGTGACTTTAAAAGGTGACAGCAATATCCCTGATTTGACATCACGTTTACAAGAAATGGTGCGAAGTAAAATCCAGGATATTATCGGGATCGATGAACCGGTCCATGTTCAGATTCATGTTTTTAAGATCCTTGCTGAAGAAAAACGAAAAGATAAGAAAGAAGATAAAGAAAGTCGGCAGGAATTCACCGTTCCCTTCCAGGGATATAAAAGTTAAAAAGGAAAATTTCTATGAAAAGAATCGGTGTCTTGACAGGCGGTGCGGATTGTCCCGGCTTAAACTCGGTCATTCGCGCGGTTGTCCGTAAAGGGATTCAAGAGGGATATGTCGTCACTGGGATCAAGAACGGCTGGACAGGTTTGATTGACAACGATATGAAAGTTTTAGATTTAAAAGCGACTTCGGGAATCTTGGACCGTGGCGGGACCATTTTAGGGACAAGCCGTATTAATCCCCTCAAAGATCCTGAGCAAGTAAAAAAAATCCGTGAAAATTATAAGCGAAGCGGGATTGATGCCTTGATTGCCATCGGCGGCGAAGACACCCTCCGGGTTGCCTTGGGATTACACAAAGAGGGGATTATTAAAGTGGTGGGTGTGCCAAAGTCCATTGATAATTCATTGTCGGGAACGGATTACGCCTTTGGTTTTGATACGGCCTTAAATATCGCAACGGAATGTATTGACCGTCTTCACACAACCGCCGAAAGCCATCATCGGATCATTGTCATTGAGGTCATGGGGCGTTATACGGGATGGATTGCTCTTGAATCAGGCATTGCCGGGGGAGCGGATATTATTTTAGTCCCGGAAATCCCAGTAAACATTAAAGAGGTTTGTGATGCCATCCAAATGCGTCATAAACGCGGGAAGACCTTCACGATTGTGGTTATCGCGGAAGGAACTCGTTTGGAAGGCGTGGAACTTTCCGTTGTCTTGCCGGGAAGTCTTGCGACGGATGATTTCGGGCATCGGCGATTTGGCGGAATTGGAGAAGTCCTTGGAAAGCGGATTGAAGAAGACACCGGTTATGAAACTCGCGTCAGTGTCTTAGGGCATATTCAACGGGGGGGAACTCCGACGGCTTTTGACCGTGTTTTAGGAACGCGGTTTGGTGTCAAAGCGGTCGAGATGATCAAAGAAGGCGCTTTCGGAAAGATGGTCAGCTATCAAAACAATAAACTCAAATTTGTAGAAATTACAGAGGCGATTGAAAAACGCAAGACCATTGATTTAACGCTTTATGAAACCGCCAAAGTCTTTTTAGCGTGAAAAAGGACAGGGCTTAACATGAAAAATTTGATTTACGAACGACTTAAAGATTCGATCCAAATAAAAGAAACTATTTTGAAGGGCGATTTAAGTGTTATCGAAAAGATTGCTGAAGAAATTCGTGCCTGTGTTCAGAAAAACCATAAAGTTGTTTTTTTCGGAAACGGAGGCTCGGCGGCGGACAGTCAACATTTGGCGGCCGAATTCATCGGCCGTTTTCAGAAAGAAAGAAAATCGATTCCTGCGATTGCGTTAACGACAGACACGTCCATTTTAACCGCGTTGGGAAATGATTATGGATTTGATGTTATTTTTGCCCGGCAGATTCAGGGATTAGGCCAAAAGGGGGATGTGGCTTTTGCCTTTTCAACGAGCGGTAATTCAAAAAATGTGATTGCAGGTGTTCTTGAAGCGAAAAAAAATGGAATGAAAACTATTTCGTTCACAGGTTGCAAAGGGGGGAAGCTGGCTTCTTTAACCGATTTAAGCTTTATCGTTCCTTCGGATAACACGGCCAGAATTCAGGAAGCCCATATTTGTGTTGCCCATATCATTTGCGAATTGGTCGAAAACAGTTTATAGAAAATGATGGATGAGATTAAAAAAAAGATTGTCAGGGTTTCTGTTTTAAAACGCCGGTTGGACGAATGGCGGAGGAAAGGCAAGACAATCGCTTTTACCAATGGTTGTTTTGATATCTTGCACTATGGGCATGTGAGTTATTTGAACAAGGCGAAAAACAAAGACCGTGTTTTGGTGGTCGGGCTGAATAGCGATTCTTCGGTGAGACGCATTAAGGGCAATGGCCGCCCGATTAACTCTGAACACGAACGGGCTTACGTCTTGGCTGGTTTAGCTTCTGTGGATTATGTTGTCATTTTTCATGAGGATACCCCCTATGAGACGATTAAAGTTTTAAAACCCGACGTCTTAATCAAAGGAGCTGATTGGAAGAATAAGACCATCGTTGGCGAAGATGTCGTGAAGGGGCAAGGGGGGAAAGTGGAATTTATCCAATATCTCTCCAATTATTCAACGACGAAAATCATTAATACGATTCATGATGGGGCTTAAGAATTCGAAAAGCGTCACGCGGTTATTGGACGCAAATTTTAATCGGGCCAAAGAAGGTTTAAGAGTTTGCGAGGATATTTGTCGGTTTATTTTAGATGAAGCCACGCTGACCCGCGCCTATAAAAACATCCGTCACGAGATAACAGACATCTTTTTTTCTTTGGGCAGGGATGCTCAGTTAAGGGTGATGGAGGGGCGTGATGCGAAAGGCGATGTGGGGCGGACGTCAACGGTCTCCGAATTCAAGCGAGGCAACATCGCTGATATTTTTTATGCCAATTCGCAACGGGTCAAGGAATCCGTCCGAGTTCTCGAAGAATTTTTTAAACTTAATTCCAGTCGCCGGGCTGAGGATATGAAGAAAATTCGTTATCGGTTGTATGCATTAGAGAAAAAAGTGGTTGCGTGTTTTTAAGTCCCCTTGCTTTTATGAACGACAGAAAGAATCTTTTAGATAAAGCATTGTTGTATTTGATCCTTGATACGCAGGTGAATGATCCCGACTCGCTTTTGAGTATCGCCGAGAAGGCCATTTTGGGAGGTGTTGATGTCATCCAATTACGGGACAAAAACGGGATGACCAGGGAGACTTTGAAGATAGCCCAACGATTACGTAAAAAAATCCCCCATCGTATTTTATTTATCATGAACGATCGGGTGGATTTGGCGCTGGCGAGTGGTTGTGACGGCGTTCATCTGGGGCAGGAAGATTTGCCTTGTGAAATGGCGAGAAAAATTTTAGGTCCGGATCGGTTGATTGGTATTTCGTGTCAGACTTTAAAGATGATGGCTCGGGCCCAACGGTCAGGGGCGGATTATATCGGTTTTGGGTCGGTTTTTAAAACCTTAACCAAACCGCACCGCCATCCGATGGATCTTAGAATTCTGAAATCGGTCGTAGAGAAGACAACTATTCCCCTGTTTGCAATCGGTGGAATTACGGCCAGCAATATTTCACTTGTGAAAAAGGCCGGTATTCAACGCGTAGCGACCTGCCGGGATATTTGTTTGGCAAAAGATGTCAAAGGGTCAGCTTGTTTATTGAAACAAGCATTAAAAATATTTTGAGTATTGATTTGCGAGGGTAATTCAGCGGTAGAATGTCAGCTTCCCAAGCTGAACGTCGCGGGTTCGATCCCCGTCCCTCGCTCTGAATTTTTTGGAGTTATTTTTATGGTTAAATTTTTAAAGGCATTCTTGAGTTTATTATTCTTCGTTTCTTATTTCTCTGGTTGCGCAACCGTTTCGACCCCGGATCACCCTGTTTCCAAGGCGACTATCGAGAAAAAAGGGATTTATCATAAAGTTAAAAAGAGCGAAACGTTATGGCGTGTCGCGCAAACCTACAATGTGTCCATCGAAGATCTTATCCGTAGCAATCGTATTCCTAACGTTGCTTATATTGAGCCTGATCAGCTGATTTTTATTCCCGGGGCCACAAAAGAAAAAGAAGTGGTGGTTGTCTCTCCCGATTCATCAAGCAGCAGTGAGTTCTTTTGGCCGGTCAAAGGCAAAGTTATTTCTTATTTTGGCCAATGGAAGAATTCTTCTGTCAACCGAGGTGTTGACATCCAAACAAAGCGTCAGGAACCGATTTGTGCCGCACGTGACGGGAAAGTGGTCTTTGCGGATTATCTGAACGGCT
>CAZAPN010000002.1:0-30331 GCA_964487145.1 uncultured Planctomycetales bacterium
CATGCCGAATCGCAAGAAATTTCCGATGTGGCTGGGCAGGGCTCTCGATTAGGTTTAGTTGAATGGATTGTGTTGCTGGGCAGCTTGCTTCTTTTGGGTTATTTAGTTTTTCGATATCTCAAAACCGGCCCGCCGTATTCGTTAAGAAGCTTTCTCATCTCTTCTCTTCAGAGAACACTTCGTATCCACCCTTCTTTTTATTCAAAACGATTGATTTCAAATTTACAAATGAAACGTATTCTTGTTTTCTTTTCGGTTGTTTATTTACTGATATCTTCGATTGCAACTTATTTGCCGATTTCTGTAGATGATTTGTTGTTTGCACAGGAAACCAATACTGTCGTAAGACAGAAATCTCAAGAGGAAAGGATTCTAGAGCTTCTAAAAGATATACACGAAAAAGGAGATCGTTCGAGCGTATCTTATGAATTGATAAATATTGGGAAACTGGCGCTCCCTTATCTCATTAATGATTTCAAGAATAGAAAGCCTTTTGAGGTCAAAACCGAGAGTGGTTATCGGACGATTGTTATGCCTTCTCACTATGAGCAAGAACTTTTATCGATAATATCTTCTATCGGCGGCCCAGAGGCGGTTTCGTTTTTTATCCAGATTATAGAGAAAGATCCATATTCGCTTGATTCTTGTTCTCGGTTTGCTATTGAAGCCTTAGGTAAAACAGGTTCGCAACGGGCTGTTCTTCCTTTGGTTGAACTTGCTGAAAAGGCCATTCCTTATGTTAAGAAGTATAGGGGAGATTCCTCCGATGGATGGGCATCGTATAATTTATGGAACTACAAAGGACCCTTGAGGGATGCCGTTGGAGCCTTAGGGCAATTAAAGGATAAGAGAGCCATCTCGGTATTGCTAAAGGTTATTAGTTTACACGATGAGAATCTTTCTAAAGAAGCATTTGATTCTTTAGAAGAAATAGTGGATCCTGGAGATTCTCAGGCTGTAGGTCCGGTGCTTATTAAAATAGTTAAAGAAAGTCTTGATAATGAATTTGATGAAGAATACCTTTCACGAGCTATTCAAATCTTGGGAAAGGTAAAAAGTAAAGAAGCCGTTAAATATTTGATTGAAGGCGTTGAAAAAAGACTTCAACAACAACCGGTGAGTCGTCAGAATAGCGGTTTTGACATCTTTACTAAAAGGGAAAAGGGATGGCCTTTTTATTACGCAGTCCTCGCTCTTGGAGATATAGGGGATAAAAGCGCGTTAGACGTATTACATAGAGCTGTAAAAAGCCCATCGGTAGGCGGCGCTCATGTTATCCAAGCTCTGGTTAAAATGGGAGATCAAAGCAGCTTGGAGTATATCCTCAGTGCTTTAAAGGATAAAGATTACAAAACCCGAGAGGTTGCGGCAGGGTTTTTTATTCAGCACCCAGATCAGAGAGCCACAGGTCCTTTAATGAAGGCCCTAGAAAGCGACTGTCGGTATTCTTCCAGCTCCCCGTCGGAGGAATTAAATGCGGTGGTAGCTTTAATTACAATGGGAGATTCAGCGGTTGATTCGTTGATTCAATCTCTGAAAAGTAGAGAGTGGCAGATGCAAAAAATGTCTTCTTACATATTAGGAGAAATAAGGAATCCAAAAGCAATAGGTCCTCTTCTTGAAATTTACAATGATCCAAGTGGGGAAGTTCGCTCTATGGTTGATAAAGCTTTGGTAAGAATTGGCGAGCCAGCGGTCTATCCGCTTATAAAGATGCTTAGAGAATCGGATAAGGATACTCAAGAGAGAATTGCCTATAATTTATCAAGGATGGGTATATTAGCTTATGACGCCATGCTCTTTGATTTTGAACAGCATAAAGGTTGGTATATCGTTGAGTTTCTTAAAGGGTATGATGATCAGTCTCTAGATGTCAGAGCCATAGAGCCATTAAGGTATGTTCTTTCCAATAAAATTTTATTTAACAAAAAAGTTAGAGAGCAGGCAAGAGTGGATTTAGAAATATTAAAATATAGGCTATCCGCCGAAGAATTGACAAAATACATGAACAAGCCGTTTTATCACATAAGATTTGAAAAACAAATAAAACCAATTTTGAAATGGATAGTGAAAATTGTCCTTATCGTAATTGCCTCTTTCCATATTTTGGGCCTTTTGACTCATGTCATAGTTAAGATTAAATTGTGGATAACAGTAAGACGAAAAAATAAAGTCTCTAATTTTATCGAAAACATTTCTGGGATCTTGAAAAAGGATAAGGCATTAGGTGGGATTAATGACAACTTTATTGAGAAAGTTATACGGTTTGGATTTGAAGACAATAAGATTGTCCCTCGTGCTATTGTCACTATTCTTGTGACAGGTTTATGTGTTGCTTTATCCGGGTCAGATGTCCGTGTGCTTTTTAATCTTTATGAAGTCATTGGGGTGTGGGGATTTTTGGAATCTTTGGGACTTTTCATACAGTCGGAAAGAGGGGTAGAGGGGGTGTCATTTATCTTGAATAAATTAAGGCCATTGTATCTTATCTATCAGTATCCGTGGATTTCTGCCCTTTTCGCTAAAGAGCATAGGATGTCGGCAGAGTTGTCATTGCCAGAAATTTATTTTGTTCATCGATTCCAAAAGCTTTTTGGAAAATTCTATAATGAAAGAGCATTTCAATACCTTAAATTAGGTTTGGAAGAAGTTCCGATATTAATCAGCTTTTTAAGTAGAGATAATGAAATCATGCGCCGATACGCGATCGAGCTTTTGACTAGGCTTGGCCCCCAAGCTCGTCCCTGGGCTCAACAAATAGCACAAGTAGCTTTTAATATTAATCAAGAAAATTTATTGCCCAAGGCGATAACAATGTCGGGAAGTCTTCAGGACCCCTGTTTTGTCGGGCCTTTAAACACTTACTTGAAAAATCCTAAAGAAGAAATTAGAAAAGCTGCCATTGAGGCCATCGGTACTATTGTGAGTGCGAATGAGGGCTTGTTTCAGGAGGATGCTTTAAAACAAATTGTTAGGGCGAATAATATACACGGATTAATTTATTTAAATGAGAAATATCCACAGGTTTTCCCGAGTGAAATAGATTGGTTTAATACGGTCCGTCGATTAATCGCTCAAATCGAAGAGGAGGTTTCCCATCGGCCTGAAGTTCAACAGGAAGAGCTTCGAACGCAGATAGCAACCAGTATTGATCGATATATTGAGAGATTCGCGGCTGATTTAGATCCGGATCATATCACGCATGAGTACCGTCAGATAAGTGCCTTTATTGCGATTGTACATGATAATCTTCCTCTTTGTCTTGATAGTATGCGCAATTTGGGTTTCCCTGCTATTCGTTTTAGCGAGTTGCGACAAATATTACCGCTGAATAATTCCTTAACAAGGATCATCCGAATGTTGGGCGAGCCACAGGGCATTATCGGTTTTCGTGATGTAACAGATAAAATAATCAAATCGGAGAATTTTGATATTTTCTACCAAGTTGTTTTGAGTATTGCCCAGAGGCGTCAGGTTACTGCTCCTCAGGAAGTATTAGGGATGTTGGAAATCTTAAGGGGAACATCTGATCTTGCACGATGGTCCATCGACAACTGGTCTCAGTTTCAACAGCAAATTAGCCGATATTATCAGGCAGGTTTCAAAGTGATTACGATAAGGTTGTTCAAATATTTCGTTGCCCACGAGGATGATCCGCAAGTACTCCAAGCTTTACGTGAAGATATTGAGCTAGAATTAAAGAATATTGCGTGGGGTGGCTATTTAGGACTTAGCGAAGAGTTTAAACGGAAATACGGATTAGATACACAGGGTGAATTAGCTTTATTGGCCAAATATTTACCCATAGGGAATCTGACTGCTAGGGATTATGCAAATAAATATGAAGAACTAAAAAAGGCCTTACAGAAAAGAGGGGCGGTTTGGCAAGAAGAAGTCGATGGACACCTTAGAACCCTTTTCAGAATTGGGGGTTCACGCAACCTTATTTTGTATCAACCATCGCAAAATACTCCGGATAAAGAAGAGTTGCAGCATCGTCTCCTTCGTTATATCGATCATCAGAAAAATAAATTATTAGAAATTTTTGATCATTATTTCAAAGACCGGACGAAAGTTAGCCTAGAGGATATGAAAAAGGCACTACTGTTTGATTTGGCAAAGACGCTCGACATCGATTTAATGTATCTGAGGACTGTTCCTTTAACCGATGAGAGATTGAGGGCATGGTTTGATACTTGGCATACACTGTTGGCGGATACTTTTCTACATGATTACGCTGTTAGATTAAAGACCATCATTGTTCAGAAAATTAACGAAGTGGGTGATAAACAGCTGGATAAACTAATAGAAGAATATGCTATCCCTCCATTTATTGACATTAGCAAAAGAGATAAACTTTTTGCCGTAGATGATGACATGGTTAAGGTTTTCCTTGGGAACGGAAAAAGCCAAGAGGAAATGATTAATGAGCTCACAATCATTTTTAAAGAGAAATGGTTTGAATGGTTAAATCTCAATTCTATTCGTAGCGAGACAATCCTTGCTGATTGGATTCGTCGAGGAGTGGGAGGCTTTAGCATCCAAATTCGCAATAAATTAATCCGTGCGCATTCTCAATATCCGTATCCGCAGGAAGAAATCGAGATTATTATTACTCAGTCTCTTCTGAAGGCAAGGAGTGAAGCCGTAAAAAATATCCAAGAGGATAAAAGTCGTCTAAAAAATCGTCTTGCAAACAAAATTACTAAAGAAATTCTTTCTTATTTTTCCAAAGATGTTGGGGAGATTGAAATGCAATTGAGGTGTTTTGTCTCAACCGAGACAGAAACTGCCGATAGTTTTTATACGGGATTCTTTGATGATTTGATGCATCTCATGTCTTTTATGATGACTGGGGTTTGTACTTGGGTTGATCGGGATAAACAAGTTCTTAATACGGGTTATCACTTTGGAAAACTTGCCCTGAAAGATTCATTCGGAAGGATTTTAGGTGTCAGTCAAGCGCAACTACTCAAGGTTGGTATCAAGGGACGACCGAGATCTCAGAGTCCGAAGGGGTGGCGGGTCATTGCTTTACCTGGCATCAATCTTTATAAAGGGGATATCAGCATGGATAGAGAACGAGCATTAATGGCTCTTTTGGAAACAGCCCAAAGGTTGGCCGAAGAGCTAAAAATGGAAGGGGCCGTTATCCCCGTAAGTTCAAGCATTCATTCGAATCAGGATTTTGAGAAAGCTTTTATTAACCGATTGCATTCTAGAGGATGGTTAAAAGAGGTAAGTCTTACTGAAGAGGTAGAATTGGCGCCGTCTTTTTCACAATATTCTTATGAGCGTGTTTATTTGATTAATATCCCGAAAGAAAATTGGATGTTGCAATCATCTTCCTTAAAAGAAAGAGCCCGAGAGGAAGATTTGCTCGTAGAGAGAATGCGTAAAGAGTTGGCGATGGGTTTTTCCGATGGGTTTGGAGAGATTGTTTATGAGTCCGGTGTCCCGTTGACGACAATAGAAAAACTGAAGGAGGAAGTTGAGAGGTTGATAAAAGGTATGCCCGCAGCAACCCTGGACATGCTGAGACTTCAAATCAGTGTTAGCGATTTTCATGTGCGGTTAAGGGTAGATTTAGATAAAGGGATAAGTTTAATCAATTTATCGGATAAAGAAGTGGAATTATCTCTCGGGAAAGACATCCTTTACCAAGAAGGGAAGGTGGAAGATATCACCTTGAGCGAGAAATTGGCGGAGATGATTGCCTCTCTTATCATGGAAGATTACAGTTTTCTCAAAGAAAATTCTGTGAATAACGAAAATGCTTATTTTAAAATGGCGGTCATTAAGGCATTGCTGAATTACCGTAATTATCTAAAGGTGAATCATAAAATAATTTTCAAGGGTGCTTGGTCGGAGATGAATTATTTAAATGAAAAGAAATCAGAAGACGTGAGAAGAATCTTTGCCTCCTGTAGAGCGTCTTTAGAGGAATACACAAAGAATTTGAGAGATATCAGATTTTGGTATCTTTTCTTAACGATCATGGACGATACCCTAGATCCCGATTTCATTTGTATCAATTATATTCATATTCTTTTTAAGAACTCATTATTGACCGAAGATGCCATTGCCGATTTGATTCATCAAGTTACCGAGTTAAGTGTGGATGAGCAATTATCGATTGTTAAATTAAGAAATGTTTTTAAAGAATTTTTGTTGGGCGGGAAGATCCATATTAAGATCGCAAATAAGATTGATTCCAAAGAGAGATTTAATTATTTTGATTCTTCCGAACAATTGGGCGAGTGGAAAAACATTCTATATCTTTCCGAGAGCGAACAAAATTTTTATTTAACTTTTCAGGAATTGATAGCTTACATGTTGCCACTGAGCAAAGACCAAATAGAGCAAGAAATTGTGCGGATTTTCAATCAGGATGTCTTTCATGTTTCTGAGCGAGAAGAGGCCATAAAACAAATTTTAGAAGAATTGTTAATTCGATTTATCGGTAGAAATAGCTTTATGAGTATTAAAGAACACTTGATCGGCCAACGAATCACGGAAGAAGGGAAGCCCAAGTTTATTCCCTATTTTCAATTTTATCCTTCCACTTTGCCGGTGGGAATGGATGCCGATGAATATAGTTTTCTGGTTTATAGAACCGAAAATGAAATAGATTGGAGTTTGGTGTTTGGTGACGGAAAAACTCGCCCTGAAGAAGAGGCTCCGCAAGACTGGGTGCTTAAATTGTTTCCCTTTACTAAAGTAGACGAAGCGGATTCTACTGAAAATATGAATAATATTAATTTGATTATAGGATTTTTTATTTTAGGATTCTTAATCTTCGCTTTCTTCCGTCTAGGAAAGTTCAGAGCCGGCCCGCCAGGGAGAGTGATTCGCAAAGAGCAAAGGGCAAAGACCTTAAAGAGTAGGCTCAAGGGGATAATCGATTATATAAAGAATGAATACGTAGCTTTAGTCTCGAGGCTCTTCGCTTTTCGTTCTTGGTCTGCCATCCATCCGTTGCAGGATAGCGCGATCTCGCCAAAACATTTTTTGGACGGAATCTTAACCATTAACGCTAAGCTCTTGGCCGTTTGCTTTTTATTCTTATTCCCTGCTTTTTCTTTCGCCACGCAGGTTGCTAATGAGATTTTCGAAAAGTCCGAAACCTCATCTCCCACACCTTATGGGATTCTTTTAATAATATTTTTTCTTAGGATGCTTATGGTTTTAAGTACAACGACAGGTTCGTCTGCCAACTTGCCGGTAAAGGCTGATTTGCCAAATAGAATAAATGATTTAGGTAGAGAAATTAAGCCTCCCTATCTTATTTGGCTATGGAATAATAGATTTCTTGATAAATCTTTTCCATTAACAGAAGACCATATTAAGTTACTCCATGTGTATGTGACAGACGAAAATTATAATGATGAAGCTCACACGGGGAATAGTATGGAGGTGTGGCTTAGGCAATTTGGGATTGACTATAGAGGGAAATATAGACAAAGGGGTCTCTCGAGATTTACGCCATATCCTAATATCCCTGAAGAGATGCAAAGGTTTATTAAATGGTTGCGACAAGCAGAAGAAAAATTGGAAACCAATAAAGTAGAAGAATTTGTTGCAGAGGCCTTTATTAGGTTTATGGGTATTCATCCATTCTTGGAACAAAACGGGCGAACGGGAAGGTTTTTCCTTAATTTATTGCTATTACGCCACGGCAGACCCGCTATCGATCTTAAATTGATAAGTTGGGCACCTTATCACGTTGGTTTCCGGGAACTTTTGCCTGATGATGCAGAGTTTTTTGCCTTCTTAATTAGAGAGGCGCAGAATGGTAAGTCGACTGTTCGATATCAGAGGTATGGCGAAAGGAGAATTGAGTATTATGAGTTCACCGTAGATGAGTTACTTGCCAAAGAAATGATAGATGCGGTAGATTTCCTTAATTGGATGCGTGGCCTTATTATTAGAGAGGAAGCCTCTCTTTCAGCAGATGATCTGAAGAAGATATACGAAAAGACAAATTTAACTCCAGCACAACTTGAACTACTCCTGAAGATATTGGAGGCGTTTAGAAATAATACAAAAGATGAAGATTTATTGGATGCAATACAACAGCTTAATTCTCTTGTGTTAAAGAGTTTATTCCTAATCGAAGATAAGCGGGATTTGTTTTTTGATAACGATCAACGTGATAGTCCCCGTTCGGGGGACACGCAAAATCCGAATCTACATCTTGGACTTATGGGATGGATAATGCTTGTGGGGAGTTTGGTTTATTTGGGTTATCAGTATTTCACGCCCGGCTTGACCGTAAACAAACGTCGTAGGTTTGTTTACGGTTTGACCGGCCCGCCGATGGTCATGGTTTTTCTTTTGGTCCTCTTGGTCCCCAAAATCCCGCCTGTGATTTTATTGGTTGCCGGTATATTTCCCATGGGAATTGCTTTGTATTCGATTTCGATGAATTATAAAAGAAAACAAGAAAAGCTTGTTGAATCTTTTGTAAATTTAGTCGCATCTTTCCATCGTTCGGCGGTGGTTAAAATCGGAAGAAAGAAAAAAGGAAGATTATATTATGTAAGGACTTATCCGAGCCTGAGACAACAGATTAAAAAATGTTGCTTGAATGATGAGTCGAATGGGATTAGGGGTGATTTTAAAATTGCTTTGCAGTCTGCTGGCTTTTCTGAGGAGGAAATCAAACTCATGGTTTTAGAAGATGGTGAGCCTTTCGAAGACACCTTTCTCCGATGGGCCCGGCGTATCGAAGACCATCGCATGACCGGTGCGTTAAAAGTCATTAGAAAAGATTTCGAAATAGCATTGCAGTCTGCAGGTTTTTATCAGGATGATAAGGATGATATTACATTAAATTTAATTGTCACCGCTGCCAATGAAACTTGTGAAAATGCCATCGAACATAGAAGGGGGGGGATTGTTAGGGTGCATTATCGAGTCCAGGAAGGAAGTTTTTCTTTCTCATCAGAGGGGCAAGGGCAATCTAACGTAAGCGAAATTTTGGCGGCTGCCACTGCGGATCGAGCAAAGTCAATTGCCAAAGGCGGCCGTGGCATATTTATTCAATTATGCTGTCAGAAGATCCTTGGGATAAAGTTTTCCATGGAGTCTCAAGGAGGAAAAACAAAAGCGACTTTAGAGAAGCAGGCAGCTGTCTTAAATCTCCCATCGATTGGCTACGTCATTTTTGTTTTCTTTATTTTGGGAATTGTTGTTTGGTATTTATTAGAATATCCATCGGGCCGAGGGGTTGTTTCTAATGGAGCTGGCCTATCTGTCCGTGGCTGGATGGGGTTAGCTCTCCTCGGCCTGATGGATATTTTTAGAATCGTTTCCCCCTGCCATCGACAAAAGGAAAGCCCCGGGGGACATCGATGGCCTTTGAACTCCTTCGCTCGAGTGAAAGAGAAGATTCAGTCGCGTCGCTGGTTGGGGGTAGTTCTACTCGGCTTGGCGGGTGTTGGATTGATCGGGATATTGTTTCTCTTTGGAATCATCCCGGCGAAATCATTATCCCCGCTATCAAATGGTTTCATGATAAATCCTTTCTTGCAGGATAATATTCCCATCGATTTAGCTGGCCCGACACTCCCCTCTATCATTTTATATTTTGTCATTTCAATTTCTGGAAAAAAGATAAATCTTCTTAAAGCAATTCAGAAAGGAACATGTCGTAAGGAATGGGTTGCTACGCTTACGCCACCTTTCGTAAAACTTAAGGCGATCCCCCCGATATACGATTCCTATCAGACGCTTATTCAAAAAGAAACTGCTGATATCTTAGGGATTTCAAGATATACAGTAGCCACTTTATTTGATGAAGGATTATTAAGCGGTCAAAGAGAAGGAAAAGATTACGCGATAGTTAGAGATTCTGTTGAAGAATTGTTGAATTATATTCCTTTATCTGAAGCCGCACGGCTTTTGGGGTTGAGTGAAAAGTTATTGAGAAAACCTTTCTTCCAACGGATGCTTGGTATTAAAAGTTTTAATCGTGGTTATAAAATTTCTCTAAAGGTTGTTAATGAGTTTGTTGAAAGATCCTACCGTATTGTCCCATTCTTCCAGGCTTTACGAGTTCTTAATAACCCTAAGTCACATAAAGATTGGACTTTAGAAGATAACCGTCCCTTTATCTTTGAGATCATGACTCATCTTGACCGATTTTTGGCTCCTGAAGATCTGAGGAAATTCTTCCATGGAAGAACAAATATATTGGTTAAGACTCTTCAAGGGCAACTTTTGGCCGATCTCTTTTCGAAATCCGATGAAGAAATGGACAAACAATATTGGGGGATTGATATTCTGGATTTATTGCATTTTAAATCTTGGTTTCAAGAACAGTATCGCATTTATAAAACATGGCCTTCGTCTAAAAAATTGGCCGCAGAGTTGAATGTTAACCCGCATTGGATTAATGAAAGAAGAAACAATCCTTTTCGGGCCATAAAAGTCATTAATTTTGATGGGGGACATTTGGAGGGAAGACGTTTTTATGGGGCGTCTTATGTTTGGAGGTATCTGCCATTATCTCAACAGAATATTTTGTCATTATCAAGGGAAGAATGGATATTTCTTTTTCGGAGAATACCTTGTGCCTCTTCTCTTAAACAGTCGAAGGACAATGTTATTAAATTTATGACTTTTCAGGATTACTCATGGAGCGTGCAGGAACGTTTCTTGCTCGATTTTGGTCTCGCATCGTTATCTTTGAGCGACTGGGGGGACATCTTTCGATATTTGCAAGAAATTTCACCTTGTAATGATTGGGAAACGATGCTCTCTTTCCTACGAGATTCTCGACTGAAATATCTTCAAAAAAGAGCCGTTTTGATTGCCCAAAGAATGTCTTCAGGAGCCAATCCTGCTCATAAAGTTTTGGGGATTCATTTTCTAAAATCTCCCGTTATTCGAGCTAGGTTGAACATGAGCGCCCAGGATCTCGATGAGAGAAAGCTTGGTCAAAACGGGCAGACAGGATTGTTTTATCAAGAAATCTTCTGGCTGGAATGGTTATTCCTGAAACAGCACCCGGCTTTTGTTAATACTCAGAGGGAAGCTGTTCGTAGTTTGTTTGTTATGGGGCAAAACGGTCAATCAAGCGAAGCCGTACTCGCAAAACGATTCTTAGCTTCTGACTGCTTCGGAGAAAGACTATCAAGGCAGAGTTGGAGAGACGTCTTTAGCATGTTGAGACATTATTCCCGAAAGAGTGTGGCTGATTGGGACCTTTTCGTTCGGGCCATTGATGAAAACAATGGAAAAGTGATTGAAGCTTTTCGACGTATTCTTTGTCAGAGAATTTCCCGCGGAGATATGTTTATTGTTGCTGTATTTTTGAATAATTGGATAAAGAGATTTCCAGAGTATCTGTATGCCCTTATAAGATTGTTAAATCCGAATGATTTTTCAGAAGAGGCGGCTAAGGTTAATGTTGGGGTTCTTCACTTCCTTGATCGAAATGATTTGTTCTCGGCAGATTGGCCGGGCTTAAGGAATGCCATGGGTTTGTTGGCCCAATATCAAAGTCCTTATCGTCGACTGAGCGCGAGGATACGAAAATATGCCAATAAAATACTCCCAAAATTATCAAGCACATCAGAGGTCTCAGAAAATGTTTCGCTTCAGACTGCCTTGGACAAGGACTCAGATGTTATTGATTTTAGACCTGTGTTGGGAGATGTTTTTGAGAAAATTTGGAGAAAAAAGATTTTAACTCTCTGGAATGGGATCTCTCCCTCGATTAAAATTCGAATTTATGACAGAGCTGTTATTCTTCCGAAGCTTTTTAGCTTTATGGAAGAAAACAGTTTGACTTTGGACCAAGTCGTATTAACTATCGCCACTTTGCATAAATTTGCGCGATTTTTACAGGTTGAGCCCGAAGAGGAGGATGATTTGATTGAGGTAGTGGCGACTCTTTGGGAAAAGAATAAGATTTCATGGGTCAGTAGTAAAAGTATTTTAGAAGAATTTCGACAAGGTGGAGGCAATGCTGGGAGTTAAGAAATCATTAATTTACTTTTTTTCTTCTTTCAAAAGACTTCTCTTCTTGTTTCGTTTGATAGAGATATTGATTCAAGGGATGTTTTGAGAAAGGTTTTATGTGAGCTGTTGAAAGTAACGCCAATTCGACTTCAAGACCTCGAGCGTTATATGAAACCAGGAGTGCTCGAGACATTGATCCAAGATCAATCGGCGGTGGAATATAAAATGCTTTCTGTTTTTGATTTTTTATTTATTTGTTTTATTATGAGTCGACTCATTTATCTTTTCTCCCAGCGCCGGGCGACGATTGATTTTATGCACAATCAGGCCGGAAGTGGGTGGGGGGAAAGGGCCCGGGAATCCCTCATCGAAAAACCTTTTGGTCGCATTCGTTCTTTAATTCCTTCCGCAATAAAATTTTTTATCCGCCGAAATATTGATAGAATTCTTTACCATAGCTCTCAGTCTTTATCTTGGTTAAGAGGTCAATTCCTTAGATTGCTCAATCACACCCGAATTATGAGAGCGCTTTGGATCACTGGGTGGTTTGGCTTTGTTTTGGCTTGGATTATCCAGATTTATCTTTGGCTTACGATCCCTAAACTCTGGGAAGCTCATCTGGCTTCTTGGAAAGTTCTTGCACAAGGCTGGATTATCGTGTTGGCTTTGCCTATGGTTGCCAAGGCCGCAGAATTCTTAAAAATAAAGGATAAAATTTTTGAAGAAACGCTGGGCAAAATATATATCAAGCAGCTTAAATCGAGACAATACCGCATCAAGGTTGAATTGATTACTTGTGTCGTTTTGGCCCTTGCCCTTTTTTGGCCTCTTCGACCAATGACATTACAGTTAGGGTTTGATTTTATTTTCAGTGTGGCTTTTAGGATTTTTGCTGTGGGTTCCAGTATCCTTTGGGTGAGGGGTTTAAGGGCTTACAAGGATGTTCGACAATGGATTACGGCTTCAGGTATTATCGGCGGATTCTTTATTTATTATATTTTTATCCCTTTTGTGTTTTTAAATTTTGAATCCCTTTCTCAGTATCCTAACCTTTATCGTATTCTTTTTGACAATACGACAGCGACCTTAGGAATTATGATGTGGTTTCATGTCGCCGTGGGTGCGTATGTGGGAGAGGACAAAAATAATCAGGGTCAAGTAAAGCAACTTGTTAAAACCGGATGGAAATTGCAGCCGTATAATTTTCTTTTTTGGGTTGCAGCCCAGAGTTTTATTTTTGCAGTCTCGCCGAATTATTTTGTGTATCGATTGATCCATACGCCGTTTTTGATTTTTTGGACCGCGGTGCTTTCGAATGCGGTTAAAAGGGCGGTGAATGGGGAGGATGGAAGGCAAAATCCAATCAGCGCCAAGAACAGAATGTTCGACAAATTAGTTTTTTGGAGAAGGAAGAGTATCTGAAGTTTTGAAACAAGTCAGAGAGGCTTCTTTTACAAAATAAAGTTGCACTTCAATTCTTGGAGTATTATTTTGGAAAATATTCTGAAGATGCAGTAATTCAGATTAAACCCTTTCAACGATTTGAAGAATTTGTCTCTATCGGACGAATCTTGCTCATATCACCCAATAAGTTAGATTTCCCCTTTTCCCTGACAAATCATTTTGTCGAGGTTCAACCGTAAACAAGCCTCACCTGCCTCGGCTATTGGAGGCTTCATCAAGGCTGGGCCCGCCTCGGTGAGCCTTTGGCGAGACGGGAAGGTTTGTTTATGGTTGATTTAAGGTAGAGATTTATTGGTTTTAAGGTTTTCGTTCTTCGAGCATCTTGTTGACTTGGGTGTCAACAAACTTTTTAGGATTGGCCTTTATCCCCTGCAGAGTTTCAATATATTTTTTTTTAGCTTCAATTTTTTTCTCAATATTTTTAAGTGCATTTTCGGGATTCGGCAATTTAGCGAAATTAGCTTTTTCGTTTTCAAGGCGTTCGATTTGAAGCTGAGTGTTTTTTATTCTCGGGTCGATATTTTTTAAATCATCTTGAATTTGCGCTTCAATGATCGCTTTGAGCCGTACCTTGGCGTCGTAGAGGGAGATTCTTTTTTCATCGAAATCTTTGAGGATTTGGGCGATCTGTTCTTGACGCCTCTGTTGGGCCTTGAGGCGTTCATATTCTACCGGGTCATCGTTTTTAAGCTTGTTTAAAAGGGCCTCATATTTTTTTTCTTGTTCTTGTTTCTTTTTTTCGATGTTTGCTTTTCTTTGTTCAAGGTTGGGGAGGGGAGGAACCGGTGTTTTTGTTTGGCCTTGCGCGAAAGCAGGGGATCCCCCAATGATAGTCAACCCTACAAAAGAAAGAATAAAATAAGAAAAGAATCGTTTTAACATTTTTTTCCTTTCACTTATGGGGAATTGAAAAGAAGTTTGCAGAAAAGTATTTTCTGAGGAAATATTTACGCAATTTCATCATTTTTTTGAAATTTCAAAAGAGGTTCCTTCTTTATAATCATTAAGATAACAGAATGAGTCATCATATCGGCATTCATATCTTGTTGGGCATCCCGTTAATGTTCCTGTATAACAAGCATAGGTGTAGCCACACTGTGTGCCTCCGCACATGACCTCACAATCCCCTCTGGTCCATGAGTAGGAGGCATACGGACAGCAGTCGCTTTGACAGTTGGCAGGAGTCTCCCCTTTGGCTGATTCGCATGTTCCGTTGCCGCAGGTATAACATCCCGATGTATCAAAGAAACAAGTAGTTGTATTACAGCTAAGTGTTCCCCCGTTAAAACCTTGACTTAGACAAGTTTGTCCGTTTAAATTTGAACCTTCACACTGATCAGCTTCGCAAATAACACCATCTCCGCATTCGTTGGGTACACAACGAGTTTCATCGGAACATCCTGGCGCTGTTCGTACTTGCTGTAATTTATAATGAACACACGCTCCTCCGCCACATATGCCAGCAGACCAAGATCCGTAATTACAGCAGTCTGAGGGGCAGGTGGTGGTGTTTTCCCCCGTATCGCATGTTCCATTTCCACAACTGCTTACGCAAACTCCTCCAGAAAGAACATATCCTGAATTACATGTGTATTCACATCTATTTGATGCATTACAGGTAGAAACGACCGTTGACGTATAAGTTGTGCCGCAAGTTAATCCTTCGTTTGCGTTACAACGTGTTGCATTGGATGGAGCAGTGCCACAAGTCGGATTGGCATAGCATACGACTGGACTGCCGGCTGCACAATATCCCGATTTACAAGCATATTGACATTTTGTTCCGGTGCAGGTCGCAAAGGCAGTTTTCGGAGTATTAGCGGTTAATCCTACGTCTGAACCGACACAGAATGACGCGTTGGATGGATCCGCACCTGTACAAATATAGGGTACACAGACTCCACCGGAAAGGTAATATCCCGAATTACAGGTGTATTCGCAAATGTTCCCGGCAGTACAGGAAGACACGAGGGTCGCATTATAAGTGTTACCACAAGTCAGTCCTCCACCATTAGAACACTTCGTTGAGTTCGAAGGAACATTATTGCAAGTTGGAATAGCGACGCATACTGGTGGAGTTCCAGCTGGACAATAACCACTGTTACAATAATATTCGCATTTGGCTCCAGTACAGGTCATCATGGAAGTCTTAGGTGTATTGGCTGTTAAGCCAGTATCTGAACCGGGACAGAGCGTTGCATTGGCTGGATCTGAACCTGTACAAATATATGATGATGAGCATCCGGAGGTATTGAAAGTGCAATCTGTGTTACAGGTTAAATTTCCACTATCAAACCCTTCAGTAACGCAGGTCTTTCCGTTAAGATTGGCACCGTCACATTGTTCTCCGGCATCAATGTTGCCATTAGGGCAGAGAGGAGCTGTGCATCCGGAGGTGTCAAACGTACAATTCGAGTTACAACTGAGTGTGCCTGTATATCCGGCCCCTAAAACAGAAGCGCAATCTTCCTCATTCAGATTGGAGCCGTCGCAAGATTCACCTGTATTGATTACTCCATTTCCACAACCACAATCTCCCGGACAAGTTGTTTTCGTTTCTCCATTATCACAGATTAAGTTCCCGCACATACACATCGAGCAATTGCAGGTACAATCTGGATTGCACGTGGCAAAACCACCGGGGACACCTCCCAATCCGCATAAGGTAATACATCCACAATGACCCAAATCTGTTCCATCGCAATCCTCGCCGTTAGTTCCTTCGTAAATATTGTTTCCACAACGCTCAGTAGGAGGAGCTGTGCATCCGGAGGTGTCAATCGAACAATTTTCGTCACAACTGAGGGTCCCTGTATATCCGGCGCCTAAGATGTCCTCACAAGTTTTTCCATCAAAATCATCCCCGTCGCATTCTTCATCCCCTTCGATTATTTCGTTTTGGCAGATAACACAATCCACCGGACAGTTGTCTGCGGTTTCATATTTAGTCGCACACGTCTCATCGCCACAGCAGTTAAAATTTACTGAATTAGAGGTGGCCACAAGATTTCCGGCAGGATAATAATCATCATAAGCTTCTATCCAGATTGTTTGATCGCCGGGATTTGCACCGCCTAAGTACATACAATATGATCCTGCCCAATCACAATAGGAGAGATTAGGCCGCCATATCACGATCCCAGGTTGTCCCGCACGGACAAGCCGAAACTCTTTTATATTGGAACAAGCATTTTCTGTGTAGAAAATTTCAACGGGGCCTGCACTGCTGTCATTTAAACAGTTGACGGTATTAATGATAGGAGCAGCGCAACTACAGCCGGAGGTGTCAAATTTACACTCGGAATTACAATTTAAAGTTCCATTTGAAAATCCTTGGGTAATACAGGTTTTTCCTTCGAGGTCTGACCCGTCGCATTCTTCACCAATCGACGTGTCTGCATTGCCATCCCCGCAGTAAGGGCAGACCCCACAGTCTGCTTCACAGGTATCACAGTTTTCTCCGGGATCAAAACAATCTCCATCAGGGCAGCAACACTCGGGAAGCGGACAATTCGGGCAATTTTCTCCCTTCAATGGTTCACACGTGCCATCCCCGCAGAGGTAACAACCGGATATATCAAATTCGCAACCATGGTTCGTATCATCGGGAGGGATGCAAGCCAAAGTTCCACCTGAATACCCCAGAGAAACACACGTTGCCCCTCCCAGTTGATTTCTATCGCATTGTTCCGGACCGTTAATCGCATTGTCCCCGCAGCAGGTCGCATTTTCTATGGCTGTTCGTAATTCATCGATATGTGTGGCACGGACACGGGTAACATATTCGGTGATCGTTGGATCGGTAAAACTCGCCGGGATGCGCGGCCGGGAGGCAGGCTGATGATCATAAATCTGTTGAACAGCTTGACGTAATTCATCGATGTGGACTTTACGGACTTTGGTTTGACCTGTTTGGAGTGTGGAATCTGTCCATGGATAATTTCCCATTAAGCATTGGACTCGTTTTGCATTGATATGAGTGCGCAGCTCTTGTATATGCGTTTGTTTAATGGGAATTCGGGTGCCGCTTTGGACTGCGTCAGCATTTAAGTTATCATCGGTCCAATCGTATGTGTTGGGCGTTTGGGCAAAAGAGGAAAGAGAAGAGAAAATAATAAAAGTTGCTGCCGTGAACAAAACAGCAATCGAAAGACTATCTTTTTTCAATAAGAGGCGCCATTGTTTCATTTTAAAGCCCCTTTAAATGACTCCGGGTTAAGGAGCATAATACGGAGTCGCGTAATATTTCCCTAATGAATAAAAAACATCCAATTCGCCAACATTGGTCCCATTGGCTTTTAGAAAAAGTTTATTGACCTTTGCGTCTCCTTGGATGCGAGCCTTGCAGGTAGGGCATTCGGTGGTGGTTCCGCCAACGACAATATTTCCACCGATATCCACATCACTGTTGACACTGAGATCCCCTTCCATCAAGGCATCTCCATCCGCCACATGTAATTTTTTTGTCGGGGTCATCGTTCCAACCCCAAGGAGGACATTCGATCCTTGGGCTACGGTATAAATATAGTCTTTATTTTGAATAAGGTCTTTATCCTGAGCCCAAATATTCATCGTTGTCCAGACCGTGTCTGTGCCGCGTTTTTGGCAGATTTTTAATTGAGAGTCGTCTTCATCGAAATAAATCATCCCCAGTTGACATGGGGTGCCTAAGGCCGGACGCGGTTTCAAAAGAAAACGGTCATAAGCCCCAAAAGGAGAAGGATAATAGGAAACAAAAGAGAGTTCTTCGGCAAAGATTTGTGTGGAAGGCAATAAAAATAGAACGGAGAACAATAAAGCAATGAAAATCGTTTTTTTCATGAAAGGACTCCTTTCGCAGCAAACGGCCCTAATAACAGGATGACCCATGTCCAAGGTGCCAGATATATCTTAATATAAATATAGACGAAAGATTTGCGAGATTCAATAGAGGGGGTTTCAGGGGTGAGATTCCTAGAAAGGGCTTTCTTATCTTTGGGAGTCATAAGTACATTATATATACCCATTTATGTGTGGCGTAAAGGGATTTTTTTAATAAATAGAGGTTCTTAAAAAAAACTGGTTTTTTGACACCTATCGACTCTAAAATGGGTTACAAAGGAATTTTTTTCTTCCTCATGGGTAGGCCGGTTTTTAATGAAGATTCAATAGGTTTTGAGACTATTAGCGAAAGAATTGCCTATCCCAGTGTCTCTTCCTGAATTTCAATGATAGTGGGACGCCCATGCGGACACACAAAAGGATCGGCGCATTTCAGGAGCTTTTGGCCTGGTATTCGGCTTGTTGGGAGGCTCGGGTGTTGTTCGAGGGCTTGAATAATAGCGAAATTATTCGTAATGAGTCCACATGCGAATAACTTTAACTGTTTTTGTCTTGTCGAAAATTTCGTAGACAAGGCGATGTTGAAAATTAATGCGCCGCGAATAAGCTCCTGTTAAATCGCCGACGAGTTTTTCAAAAGGAGGTTCTTTTTGGTAAGGATTATGGCTTAGAATTTTTAAAAGGGTTTCGGCTTTTGGGCGAAGGTTTGAGGCCGTTAATTTTTTTGCATCTTTTTGAGCTTGTTTGGTAAAAACGAGGGTCCACGTTACCATTGTATTTTTTTGCTGCACTTTGTGATGGGTGTCTTAAGACCCTGTTGGATAGATTTTCGCATCCCGGGAATGGATAGCAAATAAAGCGTTTCTTGAATAGCTCGCCAATCTTCTTCAGAAATAAGGATAGCATTGTTCCTTTTGCTGGTGATTTGAATGGGAAGGTGAGAAGATGCGGTTTTGTCCACTAAGTTATAAAGATCTGCCCGAGCTTCACTTGCTGTTAGGGTTTTCATTTTTTACCTCCGACAAAAGCGTACCACAAAGCGTACGCCTTGTCAAGCGGCCTTAATTCCAAAATCGAAATAAGCATCCCTGGTTGACGATGGGGTGTTACGCTTCGAGGTTGATTGGATTCTGCGAAATTGCTTGTTGAAAAAAATTCTTAGATTTCTATGAGAATCCGCCGTTTATGCGGATCCGACCTGAGAATAACGGAACAGCGAGATCTCGTCTGGGCGTTTTGTTATGTACGCAGAAATTGTTTATTTAAAGAGTCTTCTTGAATTTCAATGATAGTGGGACGCCCATGCGGGCACACAAAAGGGTCTGAACACTTCAAAAGCTCTTGACGTTGATACTCAACTTCTTGGGCGGTTAAAGAATCTCCGGCCATGACCGATTGCCGGCAGGCACGGCGGGCAACGGATTCATTGTCGCAACGGATGATATTATCTCCAGATAAAAGTTGACGGATTGATAATTCCGGATTTTTGATTAAGACAGGATAAGAATGGACCGCAATTGTTTCTTTGTCAAACTGGGTGGAGGCAAAACCGATTTGGTCCAGCTTAGGCTGAATCATTTCCCAAACAAGAAATTCCTGTACCGTTAATTTGATGACAATCGGGCTTAAAAGGTTTTGGATTTCCACTTGATTTTTGTCCATTTGTTTGACGAGCTTCTCAAAAACGATTCTTTCCTGGGCCGCGTGTTGGTCAATCCATAAAAGGGAAGAAGGCGTTTCAAATAAGATGTATTTTTTGAACGCGATCCCAACAAATTTGGCATTGGTCAGTTTATGGATTAGGCCAGCGGGATTTTTTATAACCACATCATCAAAGACGAGGAAGGGCTCTTGGGGGGGCGTGTCGTGGGCTGACATTTGTAAGTTCTCTGGTTCAAAAGGAATACGATATCCGCCAGAGGTGTTTTGTGTTCTTGCAGAGGTGTCTTTCGGAAAATCGGCGTTTGGTTCGTTAGGTTTTTGATCAAATGTAAAGATAGTGGCTCCTTCGCGGGGAGTGCCTTGCGACATCAAGGTCCTCTCGACGGTATTTCGCAAGATACTTGAAAGGATTTCTTCGTTTTTAATTTTGACTTCGCGTTTCGTGGGATGAGTGTTCACGTCAACCTGGGATGCGGGGATGTCGATGAAGACAGCGAAAAAGGGATGCGCACCCGGCGGAAAAATAAGCTGATATTTTTGGTTTACATGAAAACTGATACTGCGATGCTGAACAGGGCGATTATTGACAAAAATAAACTGAAGGTCTTTTCGTGAGCGTTGAATGTTGATATCACCTAAAAGCATCCTGACGGTGAGTCCGGCTTCCTGAAAAGACGTTTTTGTTTCTATCAAATGTTTCTCCGTAAGGTTAAAAGCAAGCGCTGCACGGGTGGTTAGCTTTTCGCAGGGACTTAAATCAAAAAGTGTTTTTCCGTCGTGCGTTAAAACAAAGCGTCGTTCAGGATAAATCAATGTGTAGGGGAGAAAGGTGTTGAGGATTTGATGTAGCTCTGTTGAGTCGCTTTTTAAAAATTTTTTACGCGCCGGGGTGTTTAGGAATAATTCTTGGACGTGAACTTCTGTTCCTTTAGGTTGGCTTGCGGGCTTGAGGGTCAATTTTTGTCCGCCACGTAAATGGATTTCCCACCCACTGTCACTCGCCGTTGTTTTTGTCTTGAGCGTTACATCGGAAATCGCGGCGATACTGTAAAGCGCTTCTCCCCGGAATCCCAAAGACATAATATTGAATAAATCATCCAAGGAGTTGATTTTACTTGTGGCGTGACGGAAAAAGATTTTTTCCAGGTCATCGCGGGCAATTCCGGAACCGTTATCTTTGATGAGAATGGATGTTTTTCCGGCATTTTGCAAATGGACTTCGATGGACGTTGCTCCTGCGTCGAGCGCATTTTCCATAAGCTCCTTAACGACGGAAGCTGGGCGTTCGATGACTTCGCCGGCTGCGATCTTGCTGACGAGTTCAGGAGGTAGGATTTTGACTTTAGACATATCTCGAATAAAGGTTAAAGGGTTGCAAGTTACAGGTCACAAGTTACAGGCTGCAAGTCGCAGGTTACAGGCCTCAGGTTACAGGTTTCAGGTTGCAAGTTACAGGTCACAGGTCTCAGAAAAAAATGGATAAAAATTTATTGAAATTTGGAGAAACTGGAAGAAATTAATTGTCTTCGATAACTAAACACAACCAATTTCTATTAATTTCTATAAATTTTCCCGAATTTCTACGAAGCATTCTTAGTTTTTTTAACCTGAAGCTTGTAGCTTGTGACCATTATTATTTTTTTTCTTCGATGATTTGTTTCAATCGATGAATTTTATTCAATGCTTCTAGCGGTGTTAGTGCATTCACATCCATCGCTTCCAAAACTTCGCGAATTTTTTTCATTAGAATAGCATTCTCGTTCTCAAAAAGCGAGTATTGGATTTCTTTGGGGAATTTGCCGAGAATATTTTCTTTAAGATTGCTTTGCATTTCTAAATGGGCCAAAATTTGTTCGGAACGACGGATCACGTCTTTAGGAATTCCCGCAAGTTTCGCGACATAAATTCCGTAACTGTCATCGGTTCCCCCAGGAACAATTTTATGCAGGAAAATCACTTCATCATTCCATTCTTTGACCGCGACGTTGTAATTCACGACACCTTCGTATTCCTCGGCGAGTGCGGTCAATTCGTGGAAATGCGTCGCAAAAAGTGTCCGTACTTTTTTCTTTTGGAGATTCTCAGAAAGGGCCCACGCGAGACTTAATCCGTCAAAAGTGCTGGTGCCTCGGCCGATTTCATCCAGGATAACAAGGCTTCGCTCAGACAAATTGTTCAAAATGTCCGCTGTTTCGCTCATCTCGACCATAAAAGTGCTTTGGCCTTTAGCGATGTCGTCATGTGCGCCGATACGCGTAAAAATTTTATCAACGATCCCTATCTTCGCTGTTGTCGCCGGAATGTAACTGCCCATTTGCGCCATAATCGTGAGAATCGCAACCTGACGGATGTAAGTTGATTTTCCGGACATATTTGGCCCGGTGATGATATGAAGATGATTCTTGTCACAATCTAAAAGGGTATCATTCGGAACGAAAGGTTCCAACGCCATTTTTTCCACCACAGGATGGCGGCCGTCTTTGATTGTGATTTCGGAGTCTTCCGTTATCTCGGGCTTGATGTAATTCGGTTCTAAGGCAAGGTTTGCGAGAGAATATAAGCCGTCGATCGTGGCAAGGCTCGTGCTTAAATTATGTAGGGCAAAAGAATGATCGAGGATCTCTTTTTGCAGTTCCTTGAGGATCTCAGTCTCGATTTTTAAAATTTTCTGTTCGGCGGTCAGGATTTTTTCTTCAAATTCTTTGAGCTCAGGCGTGATGAACCGTTCGGCATTCACCAGGGTTTGTTTTCGGATATAATTTTCCGGGACCAGATTGAGATTCGCTTTTGTTACTTCGATGTAGTATCCGAAGACCTGGTTATAACCAATTTTTAAAGAATTAATGCGGGTGCGTTTGATTTCTTTTTCCTGAAGGTCTTTGAGCCATTGGCGGCCGTTGTCTTGAATGTCGCGCAGGGAATCGAGTTCTTGATGGAATCCTTTTTGAATGATTTTTCCATCGGGATTCGAAAGCGGGATATCCGGGTTAACGGCCAGACATAGTTTGGTTCGTAGCTGCGGAATATCTTCTAAAGCAAAAAGAGAATTCACCGCACTTAAGGGTGAAACAGTTTTCTGAATGTCCGGGACCAATTCTAATGTGTTTCGTAGGGCCAAGATATCTCTCGCCGACATATATCCGCAGCTGATGCGCGACAGATTTTTTTCAATATCAGGGATGTTCCGAAAAAGCCCGTGAATGTCCTCAAGGATTGACCGCTGGTTTTTTAGTTGAGTCACCGCATCCTGACGTTCTTCGATATCGCGCAGATCCTTGAGGGGCTGATAAAGCCATTCGTTGAGCTTGCGTTTGCCCAAAGAAGTGATTGTCTTGTCGATCGTTTTCAAAAGGGTTTCGAGCTCGAGGCCTTGACAGGCCGCCGGAGAAATAAAGGCGCATTGGTCGTTCAGGTAAAGCGAAAGTTTGTCGATATGACGCATCGGCTGCTTGTTCATTTGTTTTAAGTATTCTAAAAGTGCTCCAGCCGAGGAGATCGCCTGTGTTTTCCCGTCGATTCCGAAGCCTTTCAGATTGTGCGTTGAAAAATGTTCGCACAAAGTTTTTTGCGCCATGGTCGGGTTGAATCCCCAGTCTTCAAAAGGGCTTAAGGTCACTGGTCTGATTTTTAAAAGAGGATGTTTGAACAAATCTTTGATCAAGGCCTCTTGTCCGGCGGGGAAAATACATTCATAAACAGGAAGCCGAGAAATTGTTTCGATAATTTTTCTGATATCCGAGAATTCATTGGTTTTGATGAATCCACCTGTCGTATCGCTTAGGGCTAATCCGTAAATTTTATTGTCGGTCGAAAGGGAAATGAGATAACGGGGCTGGGGGCTTTGTTCGTCGATATAGGTCCCGGAGGTAATGACGCGGATCACGTCACGTTTGACGATGCCTTTGGCCAGGGCCGGGTCTTCCATCTGCTCACAGATCGCAACTTTTAGTCCTTTTTTGATCAATTTTGTGATATATTGGTCGGCAGCATGATAAGGAATCCCGCACATGGGCGCTTTTCCGGATTTCTCGGCGCCGCGGGAGGTCAAAACCAAATCCAGAAGCCGTGATGCCTTTTGGGCGTCCTCATAAAACATTTCATAAAAATCGCCCAGCCTGAAAAAAAGAATGCAGTCTCGATAACGAGATTTGATTTGGTGATACTGCTGTTGCATGGGGGTTGAGGTTTCCATGTGACGAAAATATAAATGAGGTTAGGGTTAAGGTCAGGGTCAAGAGGCCTGTATAGTTGAAAGGTTAGGGTTACGTTTTTTATAACTAAACCTTAACCTTAAAACGAAACCGGCTTCACAACCGTAACCTTATGACTTAACCCTTAATAGTATATTAAAGTGGTATTTCAGGAATCAAGGAACAAGCATCTTTATAGCACAAAATTAAAAATGAGGAAAGCAGTTTAGCGCAATGTCCCGAAAGAATCTCGAAGGAGGCAGGCGAACATGAAAAAAGTCAAGGTAGGGCTGTTGAGGGTCAAGGCCTATCGTCTCTGGGTTCATCAAATTCATCGTTTTAATCGATCTGCTTTAGGAAAGGGCATTCAAAAATATCGGTGGATGACGACTTTTGTTATTTGCCTCCTTTGCGTTGTTTTGTTTTTAGTTTTGAAGAGTGAAATCTCAAAACGGAAAGAATTAGCGAGGCTTCCTGCCCCTGTCCAGGATAACTCGGCAAAACGTGTGGCCACTTTTATTGATACCTGTTTTACCGAAATCAACGGGAACTATCGCTTGGGGAACAATTCGGCTTTAAAAGGGATGCAGGAAACCAAAACTTGGACGAACGAGTTTAATGATATTACCAATGTGCAGTTGAGCGTCCATTTGTTCATCGCCAAAGAAAATTTTGAGAGGATGCTCAATGATGTGAAGACCATCGAAACGTTTAATGACAAAACGTCTCAGGTGAAAGACTTGCTTTTAAAAGCTGCTACGATGCGCATGGAGTCCATTGATCTTATTTCGAAAGGATTTCTTTTAAAAGAACGCATCGGAAAAACCATGGTTTCTAACGTCTTGGCGAACAAAAAAGAAAATGAAGATGCGAGGGTGCTGCCGATCCCCGAATATAATGGGGAAATCGAAACCGGTTTAGGAAAGATTCCTGTGGCGAATTCCTATATTGTCGAAGCCTTAAAGAGGTTGAAGATGCTTGCGGATGAAATCGGTTTTACAGAGTTTTATGATGTGAAAATCGCCAATACCGTCGGATATTATGCGGATGCCTTAGAAGGCGATCTCAATTCTTATATGAAGGAAGGCCTTTTTTATTTCTCGCATAAAGATTATTTTAACGCGGTGATTGCCCTGAATCGGGCGCTCAAGATCAACCCGAGCGATCGCGATGTTTTGTTAAAGCTGATTGAGGCCTATCTGGGCCTCGATGGGATTCCTGAGGCAAAAACTTTTCTTGAGGCGGCTTTAAAAAGCTACCCGGATGATGAAGATTTTTTGGCTTTAGAAAAGAAGCTTAACTTGACGCAAACAACGGAAGGACAAAAGACCGACGTCTTGGTCCCCGAAGCGATGACAGAATCCACCCAAGCGGTTGAGGTTATCTTGAATAAGGTCGTCCCCGAGAAGTAACAAATGATACAATTTTCCTAAAAGACCTTCGGGTGGTTTTTCCTTTCCTATGCGAATTCAATACCTTTCTTTAAGTCCCCTGTTGTTGGCACGACAGCTCGAATATCCCGTTGATTGGTCAAAATATTTTTTTCGCTCTGCTCCTTTGGAAGTTGAAATTGGATTTGGAAACGGTGATTTTCTAGTGGAGCGCGCGTTGAATCACCCCGATAAAAATTTTTTGGGATTTGAGATCCGCTGGCGCCCCGTGAAGAGCACTCTTCGGAAAATCGCTTTACGAAAACTCACCAATGTTCGGTTGGTGCAAATCGATGCCAAAATGGCTTTGCAGTATTTTTTTTCTTCCCAATCGATCGCGCGTGTCTATACGTTATTCCCGTATCCCTGGCCGAAACGACGGCATGAAGAGAACCGTCTTTTTTCAACCGAAATTCTTGAGCTCATGAATAATCGCCTTGTGGCCAATGGCGAATTTTATCTTGTGACGGACCATGAAGATTTTTGTTTGTGGGTCAAGGACCAAAGCCTTGGAGCTGGATTTCAATTGACCGACCGGAAGATCGCCCCTCAATTTAAAACAAAATTTGAAAAGATTTGGTTACAGGAAGGCCAAAAAGAGTTCTTTGAATTAAGCTTGATCAAGCAAATGCATAAAGAGATTTCCTCAAAAAGGGGGATAGGCATGAAGGCTTTTTTTATTGATGATTTCGACGGAGAAACGTTTCATCCCCAGGGTGTTTCGGGATTCCCTGTCAGCGTGAAGTTTGAAGATTTTATTTTTGATCGAACAAAGAAACGAGGGATGTTGTTGACCACAGCGGTTGAAGAAGATTTTGTGCAGACATTTTGGATTGAGATTGCGCCTCAAGACAAGCGATGGTCTGTTCACGTGGCTCAGGGATGTTTTGTGGTCCCCACGAAAGGTGTTCAAAGGGCTTTAGAGTTGGTCCAGCAGAACGCTCCTCCGCCAGCCTAAGGAAGACTTGTATTATAATTTCCCCAAGCTTTCGTGCAATAATCTTCTGTCTTTGGGAGGATTTACTCCTCGGAAATGATTTTCGTGGTGCCTTTAATTTTTAAATGCTTTCCTTTGTCGCTGTCCACAGATTCCACGGGCCCTTTATAGATAAAATGATCAATCGCTTTTCTGAGTTCCAGAATATGTCTGGTTCGGATCGGAGTTTTGTTGGTTTTTAAAACATCGGTAAATGTCGGTGGCTTTTGACCGGCCATGTTATAAACTTCCGACACGGCAATACGCAATTCTTCAATGTGTTTTTTTCGGATCGGGGTCTTGTCAACCTTGACGGGATTTTCAGTCCATTTGTATTTCGGAAGGCCCAGATACTCTTGCCGCAGTTTATCGATCGCATCCCGAAGTTCATTGATATGTTTAGCGCGAATGGGGGTCGATGTCGTCAAGTGGGGGTCCGTCCAAGCATAGGCCTTGGGGGAAAAGGACGGGACCAACCAAAGGATAAAAACGGCTGGAAAAGCAAAAAAAAATTTTATGGAATTCATGAATTTTTGCTGGCAAGGGATGTTATTTTAAGACTTTGCATTTATGGGTCTGGTGCATAAGTCGCGTAATATCCACCTGAGGTATAGATCACTTTTAATTTTCCAAGATTAGGGCCTTGTTTAAGGAAAATATCTCCATCGAAACGGCTGTCTCCCGAAATGTGGAGCCTTGCTTGAGGTTCGTTTGTCCCTATCCCGACATAAAGGGCATCAAAGTTTTCAGGAAAAAGTCGCCCGTTGTTTATTTGCCAAAATCCGACGCTGACCCATTGATATTTATCTTCGAGGTAAGTGCAGATTTTTAAGCTGCCGGTCTTATCAACATAAAGAAGTCCCATGAATTTTTGCGTACATTCACAAGGCTGTGAGTCCCGGGCAACAAGTTGCATTCGGTCATAGGCCCCGTAGGGAGACGGGTAATAAGTGACCAGAGAGATTGTTTCGCTTTTTGGGCTTGGAACAGTTTTTTTGTTTTCTTGGGCCAGGGCAGGAGATAGGAACAAAAGAAAACAAAGACAATAGGAATAAATCCATCGCAATCTTTGCTGCATACAATCCTCCTGGGGTGATGAATGAATTATAGACCATAAAAGAGGAGAGCAGAGAATATTTTTTGTTTTTATTCAATAGGGTTCCTTGTTTTTTGAATGACAGATAGTTTATTTTATTTATTGACGCCTGGCATGGGGGTGGTAAAATACGAATCAATTGAACCTCTGCAAGAGAAAATTCACTTTATGTCCAGCGAAAAATCGTTAGCAAAGAAAATTTGGCTAGTTGTTGGGATTCTGGTGGTTTTAGGTCTTATTGCGGCCCTTGTTTATGAGGGATATTCCTATTATAAGGTCCGTGAGGCCTTGGATACGTCGGAACAAGAGAAACAACAGCTAAAAATTGACTTAGCTGAAACTCAGCAAAAGTTTGATGAGCAGCAGGCCTTATTAATGCAGATAACGAATGAAAAGGACCAATTGTTATCTGAAAAATCCAAATTATTAGCTGATTCGGAGGAATTAAAAGGAAAGTTAGCCAAGTTGCAAGAAGATTTTGACAAGGCCAAGCTTGAGAATGAACGGTTAGCGGGTGAAATCGGTGATTTGAAGGAAGACTTGAGGCTTTGGAACGGGGATGTGAAAGATTTAAAGGAAGTGAAATTAGTCGTCGAACGCCGGCGTCGCAGTGTCCATAAGCTGAGGAGTCGGGTCTGGGACATTAAGGTCCAGGTCCAGGCCGAAATTGACCGTGTTGAGACCGAAATGGGCAATCAAGGTTATTTGGTCAAAAACGGAAAACCAACGCCTGTGCCCGGAGCCATTGAGCTTGAAAAAATTGTTGTCACACAACCTGCCGCAAAATAAGTTGTTTGTTATTTCTTCAGTTTATTTCTTCTTGATTTGATCCGCTTTTTGATGTTCCAATTGATCACTCTGCCAATCAAATGAATAGGATAGGCGAAAAAGAGAATGATTTTTCCTGCCGTATCATGATTTTTCCAAAGCAGGAATCCGCCGATAACGAGTAAGAGAGTGTGAAAAAATATCTCTCGCTTGATTTCTTTTTGGAGCGTTTTCTTTTTGATCATGGGCAGGAAAAATTTTTTTTAAAATGATGACAGCTATGTTATACTATAAAAGGTTTTGATCAGAAAATCAACCTTGAAAAAAGGAGGATCATATGTGCGGTTGCTGCGGATGCCGTTCTAAACCAAAGAAAAAGACTAAGAAGGGCAAATAGGTTTATTTTTAAGCATCTAAAAACTGGGGTTTCAGCTTAAAATAAGGTGAAGTTTTTCCTTGAGAAAATGAGCTGGGATCCCAGTTTTTTAATTTTTCCAAATAAATTTTTCCTGCCGTTGGATTCCCGAGGGTGAATAACAAAGATTTGTTTTTAGAAAAGAGAATTTTTCTAAGATAAAATGGGGAATATTATTCGCCAGGAGCTGATTTCCGTGGATGGGACAGTGCCAAAGTCTTCTGCGAGATGGTTCCCGAAATAATCTATATATCGATCTTGAGATAGTGTCTCCTGAAGGTTATCCGCATCGCTAATAAACAGGATATTAGAAAGTCAATATGATGAATTTTTTATACTGGTAGGGTGGAATTAAAGAGTATCTCCTTTTTTAACTGTCAGTCTTTGGGCTATCATTAGCGGAAACCAATGGTCCTTTCGGCTTTTGCGGAGGCTCGAGTAGTTGTTTGATCGCAGAAAAGACAATTTTAAATTGGTGGTCGTATTTTTTCTCTAGGGTATTGATTTTTTGTTTTAAGTCTTGGTGATCTCTCATCATTTCGCGAATTTTTGTGAAGGTCCGCATGATTTGGATATTGACTTGAATGGCCCTTGGACTATTTAAGACACTTGAAAGCATGAGGATACCATGCTCTGTAAAAGCATAGGGAAGCTTTCGAGTCCCGCCTCGTCCCTTTGATATCACAAAATGTGATTTCAAAGAGACAAATTCTTTTTCATTGAGCTGATTCATAAAATCAGAAGGAAATCGTTCGATGTTTCGTTTAACAGCTTGGATGAGTTCTCGCGTTGTCACTCCATAAAGCTGGGCCAAGTCCTTATCAAACATGACTTTTTTCCCGCGAATCAGGAATATTTTATTTTCAATGATTTCGGTAGGGACAATTTTCATGGAGGATCCTTTCTCTTTTAAAGAAAGTGTTTGGTCAATTAAAAAAATTTCTGTCTAAACTTCTATATTGAATGGCTTCGGCCACATGTTCGGTTTTCATGGGGATAGAATTTTCCAAGTCCGCGATCGTCCGGGCAACCCTTAATATTTTGTCATGGGCACGGGCGGAAAGCCCGAGTTCATCGATTGCCATTTTTAAAAGATCCTGAGATTCTTGAGTGAGTCCGCAAAACTGTTTGATTTGGCGTTGGTTCATTTGGGCGTTGCAATGGATGTTGGTATTAATGAATCTTTTTTGCTGGATCTGCCGACCGGCCACAGTTCTCTTTTTAACCTCAGCCGAGCTCTCTCGCGGTTTTTCTAAAATGAATTCCTGGAACTTCAAAGAAGGGACCTCCAGATGAATGTCGATCCGATCAAGGAGTGGCCCTGAAATTTTGGCCATATACCGTTGGATTTGATTCTGAGAACAATGACAAGTTTTCTTGGGGTCAGAAAACCATCCGCACGGGCAAGGGTTCATCGCGCAAATCATCATAAATCGAGATGGGAATTTGATGGTTTTTGTCGCCCGTGAATTGGTGACATGATTATCTTCCAGAGGTTGACGCAACGCTTCCAAATCATCGCGATGGAATTCCGGAAAT
>CAZAPN010000003.1:0-30091 GCA_964487145.1 uncultured Planctomycetales bacterium
CTCTAAAAAGGACAGAGGAGTTAAGGGAGATAAGACGTGTCCCTTTTAGAAACTGTCCCTACTTTTTTTCTTCTGAGCCAGGCCCCGGTGGAGTTTTCTTCCCTTTTCGTCATTTAACCCCGAATTTTAGCCTGTCCTACTTTGGGATGGTTTGTCCCGTTGACAGATTTAATTCTTATGCTATATTTTTACCATTCTAAATAAAAGATTTATTCATTTTTATTCTTTCGCGAAATAGAGAGTGAAGGGATTTTTCGATAAATTCGGCAAGAAAAATAGAAAACAAAGAGGAGAAAGATATGGGTAAGAAATTATTGATGGGGCTAATTACGATTTTATGTTTTGGAATAATGACGACAAATGTTTTTGCCTCACCGGCATCATATTCCATTGATTCAATTTACGACAATGTGAACCCGGGCAATTGGATTAACACGGTTCCGACATTGATAGGGGGGCAATCTTACAACGTGACGATCAATGGTCATGGGAACATGGGCTTCTTGGATCCGGTAGACAACAATGTCACAATGGGAATTTTCATCGATTGGAATAATACGATTAATTCATCTTCGGCTTGGAACGGTTCTAGTCTTTCCCCAGCCTTGATTGGTTTGTTTGATTATCCGGGAAATGAGTGGACTGATTTGACGACTCCTAAAAATTATACAATTTCCGGTATTCTTAATGTCCCCATGAGTGTTCCAACGGACAGAGTCGCGTTCATGGCGTTTTTAGATCCTGATGAAGGAATGTTTACGACGGCCAATCAGGCTTATGATGATGCGTCAACTCAAAAATTTTATTTTACACCTACGCAAAAGGGCGTGGATCTTGTCGCTGCTACGAATGGTGGGAGCTCTATTCCTGAACCAGGCAGTCTTTCGCTTCTGGCCTCAGGGTTGTTTGGGATGTTAGGTTTCTTTAGAAAGAAACTTTCGTAAGAATTTTTTGTAGTATAATGACTGCATGATTGCAGAGAAAATAACGAGAGCAGGGCCTATATTATTGGCCCTCCTCTCGTTTTTGCTTTTTGCGACGGCTTTTCTCTCCGGGGCTTTCTGGCTCATCTTTATTTGTTTTGTTCCTTTCTTCCGGGCGTTATCATTGGCCTCAACGCTTAAAAGAAGTTTTCTTCTGGGGTATTTCTACGGCATTTTTATGTTTGCCTTGGCATTTTTTTGGCTAACGAACGTTTATTGGCCCATCTATATTTTCGCTTTTCTTTTTGAGGCCGTCTTTGTTGGATTTTTTGCTGCTGGATTTTTTTTCTTGAATAAGGAGAGAAATATCCTAGGGATAATTTCTTGCGCGGGCCTTTGGGTCGTTCTTGAATTTATCCGTTCGCAGGGACCTCTGGGGATGCCTGTTGGATTGGTGGGTTATTCGCTGTCTGCGTATTTACCGTTGATTCAAATAGCCGCGATAGGAGGGGTTTATGCGCTGTCTTTTTATGTCGTAGTCATCAACTGTTTGCTTTATTGTGCTTTAGCCAAAAACCAAAAGCCTTTAACGCGCGCACTCATTTTCCTTTTCGTTTTTATTTTAATCGCAGGTAATTTATTTCTTGGAAGGATGATTTTGAAAAGGCCTTCGGTTTCTTCAGAAATTAAAATCGCTTTAGTTCAAGGGGACATTTCCCCGAGCCTAAAATGGAATCCGGCCTTTTTACAAAAGACTATCGCGATTCATCAGAATCTAAGCCTTCAGGTGCTCAAAGAAAATCCTTCTTTGATTATTTGGCCAGAGACCGCGGTTCCGTGTTTCTTTTTTCACCCCGAGCGGCGCATGATTCAAGAGGAGATGGTTCGTTTCGTTCAACGTGTCCGTTGCCCGATTCTTTTAGGAACACAGGATTTTTGGATAGATCATTTGGGAAAACATGTCCATAACCTTGCCGTTTTGCTCGATGCAGACGGGACGGATATCGGGCGTTATGCCAAAAGGAAATTAATCCCTTTTGTGGAGAGACCGTTTTGGCAAGGGCTCGTTCCTTTTTTGAGGCAGCATGGTGTTTCCAGCGTCTATGATGCCGGACGAGAGGATGCCGTATTTTCTTTGCAGGGGACTAGATTTTCGACGATCATTTGTTTTGAAGGATTGTTTCCGGAGTCTGTCCGTCGACTCGTCTTGAAGGGGGCCCAGTTTATTGTGAATATAACGAATGACGCGCCGTCGTTAGGTCGGATGAGATTTTTTTATGAGCAGAATGCCCGGATGTTAATTGTCCGTGCCGTTGAAAATCGTAGAGCCATTGTCCGCGCCGCCAACGACGGAATATCTTGTTTTATCGACCCGCAGGGACGGATTCTTCGGGAGATTCCCCTTTTCTGCGCGGGGGCCGTAAGCGCGGAAATCCCGAGAGAAGATTCTCTGACATTTTATTCCCGTCACGGAGATTGGTTTGTGGGGTTATGCGGGCTTTTATTTTTTATTCATTTCCTGTTGATTTTTTTGAAGTCTTCCTCTGAACAAAAATAAAACAGGACGAACGTTGAAAAAAGGGGGGCTTATGCGTAAAACATTTTTTATTCCTTTTTTGCTTGTTCTTTTTTGCGTCACGGCGATTTTGAGCGGCTGTGGGAAAAAGGAAAACCCGAGGAAAAGTCGGGCGGCTCAATATCAGTCTCGAGCCGTGAAATCCTCATCTCAACGCAAGGCCGCAGTCAAAAAGCCAACAGCCGGTGGGGTTGAAAATGTCTGTCAATATTTTCCCAAAGATCTTGTAGAAAAGGCGATCGGCAGGCCTATCGTCAAAATGGAACAGTCCATGCTTGGAAGCGAAGTTTGCGAATATTACACTTCTTACAGTCCAACCTACACGCATACTCCTTATGGAGATCAGCCCGGTGGTCCTCATGTGGTCGCTGTGTATGATTACAAGGACTTTGCTAAAGATAGAGTGATAAACGAAAAACATGGCAGTGTTTATGCGAGTGATCCGTCTATCTCCATGGAAAATTTTGTTGTGCGCAGCCATGCCGGAAAAATTTGGCAGACTGTGTTGGCGTTGGGCGATGAGAAATATTTAAGAATCAAGGTTATTCACGATGCGGTGACTGGCGATGAATTGGCTAAGATTGCTAAAGAATTTGCAAAGAAGATAAAAAGGAAATAAACGAGAAAAAAAGATTTTATTGCCGGGGTTAAAAGAGATATCCGGGGGGCAGCCCTGTCCCGTACGGGGCAGGGCTGCCCCCCCGGTAATGAACCTATGGGTGAAAATATCAACCGGGAGAGGGACAAATGCGTTACTTTATAAAAAGAAGTCGGTTTCGGCTTGGATTTCTTTTCATCTTATGTTTTCTTTTGGTGTTATTCTGTTCTCCTGCCCATGCCTGGAAATTAAAGACTCACGCGTACATTGCCAATATCGTCATGGACGATGCCAAAGATGGCAAGGTCTGGATTCCGCCTTACGGAGAATTCGAGGTCCGGGCCGAAGTGGCGGATGCGATGAAAAACTGTCCGGATTTTTTCCGTGGCGGCTCGATCGGTCCCGACGGATTCCCGGACATGTGGACCGGCCAGGCCTATATCCATCCTGATACGGATCCGTGGCTCAGGCATCTTTGGAATTTTTTAGCAACGTATAAGATCAACATGGCTATCCGCGCGGGAAACGCTCGCGAACAGGCTGTCGCTTTTACGTTTGGATATTTTTCTCACTGCGCCGGTGATATGTGGGCGCACGATTGGGTCAACACGTATGCCGGAGGCGTTTTCCCCTCGCTTAAAGAGATGAAGGCTCACCCGACGGACAATATCCCCATTGCCGTCCGGCATATCGCAATTGAGAACACTTTGGATAAACGCATTCCCCTTGGAGTAAAGACGATCGATGTTCCCAATGATTTTTTAGCCGAGGCCATGGTCTTAAACCGCAACGCCCAGTCTGCGGGGATGAATCCCGTTATTAATTATTATGTGGATAAATATTTTGAAAAATTACCGCATAAAGATGAAGTGCAATCTCCGACTTTTTCCAGCAGCGACGGGGGGATTTATGTCGGAAGCGGTATGAGGGCTCCTATAAAGACTTACGATGCTTTTTGGTTCGATGATCTTGAGAGGGGTTTCAAATCCACTGATGCCAAAATTCCGGGTTGGATAGAAGCGAATAAGCGGGCCTTGAAAGACGTGATGGAAAAAGACAAGGGCATGCTTAGTGCTTTAGGAGAATATCTTGGCCTCTGGGCTGTGACCTATATGATGGATATGGCTGGCGCACCCAGCATTAGTCGGAATATTGGCGAGGATATTGCCACGAATAAAGCTAGGGCCGAAAGTATTTTGAGTACTTTTGGTTTTGGTGAAAATGAACGGAAAAATTTGAAAGATTCTTTTGTCGAAATCCTGCTTCAAAAAACCATGGGGATTAGTAAGGCCACTTTTGACCAGATCTGGTCCGCCGAGGTCACTGCACAGCTTTTTTCCGCGGCTCATACCTCAGAGATTATGGTCGAAATCGGGAATCCGCCATCAGAAGACACGTGGAAAAACGCGTGGAATAATCAATCGAATTTGAATACCCTTCTTAATTCGATTAATGGGCCGTTATACAATTCTGTTATCACATCAAAATTATGTTTGTTAAAGCCATCTGAGTTGGAACGCTTGTTGGGGGGAAAAAAGTTGCCCGCCCCGATGGGGCAAGTTGTTATTATCGGTGCCATCAAAGGAATTGATTACAGCCGTCAGTTCACAAAACCCGACGGCCTTATCGCGAATTGGCTTGGCTATGGTTTGAATCTCGATGCCGTGAGTCCGATTTTCGGAAAACCAATTTTTCCCTACATTTTTAAATCTTATCGGCCAATTGATAACACACGCGCTGGGGTGTGGTCAATTTTGGACAAGGATCATCGGTGGGGCGGGAAGTGGCCGATGACCAAAGACATGGAACCTCCGCTGTTATCGAACATTGTCATCTCACAATTTAATTCAGAAACAGTTCGGGTGGTGTTCGATAGTAACGAAATATTAGGCAGTGCCATGTTGGAATATCAAACATCTAGTCTGCAGAACAAAACAATTCCTTGGGTCACGGGGCAATCTTTACATGGAGAACAGGGTGCGTCCTATGAGCTTAATATTCACGAAATGGGAATGTCAGTTGGCGCTTATAAGATTAAAATTAAAGCGAAAGATCCCACAGGCAATGAAATCCAGACCGATTGGATGAATTTTGTGTTGTTCGGAGAAAGCACCTGGGAATTTAAAGCGACTCCGGGAGCGAACAATACGATTGTGTTGACCTGGAAGAAATATCCGCGGGCGGGAGAGTTTCAGAAATATGTCCTCGGGAAAGGAAGTCAGATCCCGACGCAATCGAGTACGGTTCATGCAACCAGTTATGATGCGGACCAGATGCCGCAGCGTGGTTTTCAGCCGATTGAGATTACGAACATCAATACGACCACCAAAACAATTCCTGCGTCTCAGTTGACGAACTTAACGATAACAGCGCGGTCCAAGCGCGGAAATTTTCTAACGAAACCAACAGCCCCTGTTGTTCAATCAACACAAACAAGTACATCTTCGTCAACAACTTCACCAGCGACGCAAAGTCAGACAACCACGAGTACCTCAACACAGACAACGACTGGAACAGGAACACGGCCAAGGACGACGGGGAGAGCAACTTATCAGTGAGAAAGAGGGACGTTTCTTCGTAAATAGACGGTTTGCCTGTCAATTCCGCAGATAGGTTTATTTGCGGTCAGAGAAGATTAAAAAAAGGAGAAAAAATGAAAAGAATATTTTTGGCTATACTGCTTTGCCTGGGGCTTGCGATGCCGGCGGGTGCGGTGATGTCCATGCAAGATATTAAATCTATGGCGACGCAAATAGGAAAAAGTTTCGTGGACCAGAGTTTTCAAAAAGTCATGGCGAATTCTGGATTGACTCAAAATCCTGCGATTGCAGGGGCGATTGAGAAGATTAAACCCTTGGCCCAAACCTTTGGGAATGAACTCGCCACAAAACTCTTACAGGCAGAGCCGAAAAATTGGGCCAATATCAGCAAGGGGACTGCTTGGTCAGATGCGGTCCGCAGTTCCATGGACAAGGCGGTGCCCACGTATGGCAGCATGGTCTATGATGTTTTAACTCAGAAAGATTGGAAAAGGAGTCTTCCGGATTTGATGAAGAATTTTTCTGGTTTAAATTTAGGTGCAGGGGATACCAATAAAATACAGAACATGACCCAAAGTCATTTGACGGTCGCAAGCAATCTGGTCAATCAAGTTTTTGGAAAAATAAATACCTCCGAAGTTCAAAATGCCGTTGGACAAAAGTTGAAAAGTATCGGCGGAGGACTTTTTAAGTAAATAAACGCACCGTAAACAAACCTACGAGGTTTGTTTACGGGAAGAGCTAAAAACGAATGACGCGATGAATATAAAACGGATATTAGGAATTCTATCTTTTATTTTTTGGACTACCGTGGCCATGAATTTTTCTGTTTTGGCCCAAGAGATCCAGGCCCCCCAAACAGATTTAGAAACGAGTTTAAAATCCATAGCGCAACTCAGCAATAGTGATAGAGAGATGCTTGGAACGGCTATTGGAATTCCTTCAACGAGTGATTTGAACTGGAATACCATTATCGCCGGAGTTATTTTTGGTTCCATTGGTTTGGTGGCTTTTCTTTATGGCAAGAAAAACGCGCTTTGGAAACCAATGGTCATCGGGATGATTTTAATGGCGTATCCTTATTTGATTTCCAACGTTGTTGCGGTTTATTTGGTTGGAATTGGTTTGGTGGTTGTTTTGTATTTGTGGAGGGATTGATAGTCAACGGTCGACTGTCCGCCGTTCACGGTTAATTGTCGACTGTGGTCTGTGGTCCGTGGACTGTGGTCTGTTGACTTTCATGTAAACTTCAATTTCTTTATTGTAAAGTACGTAATCGTAAAAATTCCCGCTTCAATGGCAATCGTTGAGATGGCCGCCCCGATATAAGAAAAAGAATAGATGAGAAGAAAAATGAGTGGTAACCCCATCATTGCCATCATCACGTGAATCCGTGAATAGATATGCGTTTTTCCGCACACCAACAGAAATTGCAGACGAAAGGCATTCGCTCTCACAAAACAGACAGACATCACCAAAAGTCTTAATGATAGGACTGTTTCCGTATAGTCCCCGCCGCAGACGACTTTGACACTGATATGCGCGAAAATAAAAGCGAGCGGCAGGAAGATCAGCGAAATTTGGATGGTAATCAGTTGGAGCCGCCGCATAATGCGAAACGCTTTCTTTTTGTTTTTTTGGAATATTTTGCTCAATCGAGGGAAAACCGCCTGAGAAAAAGATAATAAAGGAAATGTTTGAAAGACATTGGCAACACGTTCAGCGATTGAATAAAAACCCGTTAGGGTATTATTGGTGAGAAGCCCGACGAGAAAAACCCGTGTTGTTGTGTAGGCATTGATCGCGGCAATGGAAATAAAAACGTCCCATCCAGCTTTGAGTTGTTGTTTCATGCTTTGGTAACCTTGAAGTTTAAAGGTGACACCGAATTTTCGAAAAACGATGTATTGTCCTAAGACCCCGGTGATTAAGAAAACGGACGAGTTGATCAGGGGGACCATCAGATAATCCTGGGATTCCCGGACAAATAAGAAAATAAAAACCCCATAAAGAATCCCGCCTAAAATATTGAGGTCGGCAATGTGTTTCATTTTTTCGGTCCCTTGGAAAAACCAGACCGGAAAAAGGGTGTTACCGATGACTGCGCCGAAGCTCAAAACATAAATGAGCCAATCATTCCTAAATTTCGGGATAAAAAAGACGAGTACGCTCAAAAGAAATAGGCTGATTAAGGCCAATCCTATTTTGACCATCATGACCGAAGAAAAGGCCCGGCAGACTTTGGCGGGCTCGCTGCGACAGAGCGAAATTTCTTTGGTGGCCGAAATATTAAAGCCATAATCTGTGAGGATCATAAAATATTGAACAAAGGCTTGGGCAAACGCGATGAGCCCGAATTTTTCGACACCGATAACCCGGAAAAGATAAGGGATGATAATGACGGGCAGAAGATACGTGATGGCCTGCAGGGTCGTCAAGAACGCGACATTGTGCATGACCACCTTGCTGTCCTGTGGCCGCGCCATTTGATAGGTCTGTTTGATGAGCCGGATGAGTGAGGGCATAAAATTAATGTATCTGGTATTAAGAGGGAAGTCAAGAATCGCCCCTAATTTTCATCTGGCCGTAAAAGAGGAAAAATATTCAAGTAGAATTTGGTTTTTAGAATGCTATAATTCTTTTTATGATACATAAAAAATTGAAGGTCAAGTCTATTCCTCGTGAAGGCAGTCAGTTCCCGTCTTGTTTTCTTTGGGGCGCCGCGACTTCGGCTTATCAGGTCGAAGGGAATAATAGGAATTCAGACTGGGCGCCGTGGGAAAAGTCCGCCGGTAAACAGCTTTGCGGGGACGCCTGCCGTCATTACGATTTTTTTGAGCGGGATTTTGATTTAGCCAAGAAATTAAATCATAACGCGCATCGGCTTTCGATTGAATGGGCACGGATTGAACCGAAGGAAGGAGAGTTCTCGAAGAAAGAATTAAACCACTATCGTCAGGTCATTCAGGCGTTAAGAAAGCGGAATATCGAGCCTATCGTGACTTTGCATCATTTTACAAATCCTCTTTGGGTGACCGAAAAAGGAGGATGGACAAAACCTCATACAGTTAATGCCTTTTTACGTTATTGTGATTGTGTGGTCCGGGGTTTGGCGCAAGAGGTCCGTTACTGGATTACGATTAATGAACCAACAATTTATTTTTCCCATGCGTATATTTTGGGCGTGTGGCCACCTCAAGAAAAATCCTATATTAAAGCGGCGCAGGTGGAAGAACACCTCGCTTCCGCTCATGTCAAAAGTTATCGTCTTATTCATAAAATTTATAGTGAATTAAATCTATCAAAACCGATGGTCAGTATTTCACAGCATGTGATCGCGATTGTCCCGTGCAAAAAAGAATTCAGGAATATTTTTGCGGCGTATCTTCGGGACCGGCTTTATAATTACGGGTTTATTCAACGGATCATGCCGCATTTGGATTTTTTGGGTGTGAATTACTATTCCCGCCAGGTGGTGGAATTGAAAAAATTGGGATTAGAGAACTTGGCATGGGATGTTTGCGACAAGGCCCATCATCGGGTGAAAAAAAATTCTTTGGGCTGGGACATTTATCCGCAAGGGCTTTATCATTTGCTTTTGGGATTGCGGGAGTTTAGACGGCCGATTATGATTACGGAAAACGGTATTTGTACTTCGGACGACAAGTTGCGGTGGAATTATATCCGGGACCACTTAAGTTCTGTTCACCGGGCGATGAGAAAAGGTGTCAACGTTTTGGGGTATTTATATTGGTCGTTATTGGATAACTTCGAATGGGACAAAGGGTTTGCCCCGCGATTTGGTTTGATCGACGTGAATTATAAAACGCTTAAACGAACTGTGCGAAGTAGCGCTAAGAAATTTGCGAATGTATGTAAAACAGGAATTTTGCGTTAGTTTATTGAGGGGGTTTTAAGAAAGAAGGGCGAGCCCTGTCCCGTCCGGGACAGGGCTCGCCCTAAAGCCTCAAAACAAAAACCATGAACTTAACAAATTAACCCAAGGAACGTTATGTCAGACCCCTTAATCTCAAGATTTGCTTCCCCTGAAAGGTCTTCTGCCGAACAAACGAGTCAATCCCAAAAACTGATTGACCAACAGCGGATCTTAATCGAAGCTTTTAATGCTTTTCCGGAAATCGTTTTGGTCCTCGACACGAACCGTCAGATTGTCCATGCCAATAAAAAACTTCTAAATCTTTTTGGCCTTCAGAATATTGAAACTTTATTGGGTAAACGTCCCGGAGAAGCTTTTCAATGTGTTCATTCCCAGGATGAAGCGGCCGGCTGCGGAACGTCGATTTTCTGCCGGGAATGCGGAGCGGTCAAGGCCATCTTAAGCGCGGTTCAAGGGAAAGAAGACACGCAAGAATGTCGCATGACGATTCAATCCCCCCAAGGAGAAATTTCTTTGGATCTTCGCGTCTGGAGCGTGCCGATTGCGATTGACAATCAGGCCTTTGTTGTTTTTACCATCAAAGATATTGCGGATGAGAAACGCCGCGAAGCGCTTGAACGCACATTTTTTCACGATATCCTCAATGAAGCCGGCATTTTGACCGGTTATTCGGAGAATGCCAAAGATGGGCTGATCTCCGACGGAGAGAATCCCTTGGAACAGATGCATAAATTTTCCAAGCGCATTGTGAATTCCATCAAAGAACAGCGGGATTTATTGGCGGCCGAAGCCGGACGGTTGGCCGTAAGTGTTCAAGAGACGCATGTTTACGGTTTTTTAAGCGAATTAATCAAATTCATCCAGCAATCGAAACTGGCCAAAGACAAGAAGATTGTTCTTCATTGTTCCGATATGACAGCGGTCATTGCAACGGACCTTGTCATTCTTAATCGCGTCATTACTAATCTCATTAAAAATGCTCTTGAAGCAGTGGCCCTTCAAGAAACCGTTAAGGTTTTTTATGAGAAAAATAACGGTCAACATGTTTTTTTTGTTCATAATCCTGCGGTGATGCCACAGGAAATTCAATTGCAGATGTTTCAGCGTTCCTTTAGCACTAAGGGCAAGGGGCGAGGAATTGGGACTTACAGTGTCAAACTTTTTACGGAACAATATTTAAAGGGAAAGGTCGGTTTTGAATCCACCCCAGGTCAGGGGACAAGATTTTTTATTCAACTCAAGGATCTTCCAAAGGAATAGTGAATGACCCTATGAAAAAGATTCTTTTTTTTGCTGCTTGTGTTTTTTTAGCCTTCCTTTCAGGCGCTCAAGCGAAAGGACCTTTGCCCCGCGGACTTTTTGTTTCCGTCATGCAAAACCCGACGGTATTTTCGAGCCGAGCCGAAATGGATAAGCTCATTGATTTCGCGAAAAAGGCCGAGATTAAAATCCTTTTTGTCCAGATTTATCGCGCGAACAAAGCCTGGTTTCCTTCCCAAATGGCGGATTCCCGGCCTTACGAAACAGATTTTAAGAATCTATCCGAAGATCCTTTTGCGCTCCTCATTAAAAAAGCCCATCAAGAGGGAATTGAGGTCCATGCCTGGCTTAACCTTTTGAGTTTGAGCGTTAACAAGGACGCCCCTATTCTTAAAAAATATGGGACAGACATTTTAACGAGGAATTTGAAAGCCAAAAAAAAGATTCAAGACTATAAAATTGATGGTCAATATTTTTTGGAACCCGGGGACCCTCGCGTGAGAGGAGATCTTTTAAAAATTGTTGAAGAAATTTTGACGGCGTATCCTACCTTGGACGGCATCCAATTTGATTATATCCGTTATCCGGACAAAGACCCGCATTATGGTTTTACGAAAATCAATATGGAACGGTTCAAAAAGGCCACAGGACTTCAAACGATTGATGAAAAAGACCCGAAATGGAAAAAATGGAAACGTGACCAAGTAACGGAGCTTTTGACTTCTCTTGTTAAAAAATCACGGCAAATGAACCCCAAGATTCAGGTTTCTTCAACGGGTTGCATGTCGTGGGTGAGGGCCTATCACGAAGCGTTCCAGGATTGGCCACATTGGGTGAATAGCGGCTTGATTGATTTTGTGACGATCATGAGTTATACCCTGGATCTTGCAGAATTTGAAAAGTGGATGAAAATCGCCCAAGAAAAAACAGTTGATTTTTCGAAAGTAAAGATTGGGGTCGGCGCTTATAAGTTCGTCGATTCACCGCGAGGGTTTGTGTTGGACCAGCAGTTTCGCAGTTGCGAGAAAACAGGGAATACCTGTGTGATTTTTTATTATGGGAGTTTGTTGGAAGATCCTGCCTTGACCCGCTTTTTTATCCGCAAGAAAAAATAAATCGGCAAGCTAATAATTTTCTGAATTGTCTTGAGGGGAAAATCCGAGTTTTTCTTTTGTTTCGTTCAAATCAAAAACCCCGCGGCGGTTATCACTGACCGCGAATGCCGCTAAAAAGGTGGTTTCCACTTCGAGCGCTTTTTGGAAGGCCTGCACGAGATCCCTTTGGCTGCAGAAAACCGCGCGCATATAAGGGTTGTCATAAAAGACAGGCGTGTCTTCGGGAACGGTCCAGCCGATGCGTAAGGCCACAAAAGGAATCCCTAAATACGACAGATGGCGTCCGAGGCTTTCTCCGTAGACTTTGGATTCGCCGTAGAGACATAAGGGGCTCGGCGGCATATCGAGAGTACTCTTGGGCCGCCGAGCCCCTTCCAGCGCTTCTCCAATCGCAGCCTCATGATAAAAGTTTGAGCTCGCGTAAATGATTTTTTTAATTCCGGCTTTTCGCGCTTCTTCAAAAACAAAACTTGTCGCCATAAAATTATCACGGTAGGTTATTTCCCGGGGTGCGTTGGGGTGCGGGTTCCCGGCCAGATGAATGACCGCGTCCAATCCGTCAAAAATTCCGTCGAGCTTTTCTTTTTTGGCGAAATCGACTTTAACAAATTTCGCTTCGCACAAGGGCTTACTTTCCCGGATATCATAAAGGGTCAAGTCAAAATTTGAAGAGAGTCCTTTTTGAAGGACTTTGCCTATATGTCCTGAGGCGCCTGTTATTCCGACTTTTTGGATGGGTGTTTTAACGTTCTTCATCTTTCAATCAAGGGGCATCTATTGTGATTATCGTATCCAAATAAAAAAATATAGTCAAGATGAATTCTATTATATAATACTGTTCCATTGGAATTAGATAGAACAAAATCTTAAAGGAGGAACGCCATGGATAGAATTTTTAAAAGCCTTGTCATATTCGTCGCTGTTCTTGCGTTTATTTCTGTCGGGTTTGCCGCGGAAATCCACGAGGCCGCCAAAAGCGGAGATATCGTTAAGCTAAAAAGCCTTATCGACCAGGATAAAAGCCTTTTATATCTTAAAGATGAAGTCGGTAAAACTCCGTTACATTGGGCAACCGGCCGGGGCCAGCTTGAGACTATGAAAGTTTTATTGGATGAATATCATGTCAATGTGGATGTCCGCAATAATAATGAAGGGACCCCCTTGCATGTTGCCGCGTCCCAGGCCCAGCCCGAGGGTGCTAAAATCCTTATTGCCCATAAGGCCACGGTCAATGCCCGAACGAAAAATGGCTCAACCCCGCTTCATTTTGCTTGTTTCAAAGGACGAAAACCAGGACATATTGAGGCCGCGCGAATTCTGATAGAAAACGGCGCAGATGTGAACGCAAAAACTGATCAGGGGATGACGCCTTTATCCATGGCCATGATGAGAAATAATGCCGAGATCATAAAGCTTCTTAAGGCTCATGGAGCCAAAAGCGAAAATGTGCTTCCCACCCGAAGATTTGGTGAGATGATCGGCCGGGGTCGCATCATTCAGGATAACTATGATTTGTTGGGGGGCGAGTAAGACAACTTGGTTCTTGAAAATTTTCTATAAAAAAGACTTTTTTGTGCCTTATTTCCGCTTTAAGAGTTTTGCTTCATTTAAATATTTGTATATTTTTTAATAAATGATATAATACTCCCACTTTATCGTCATTTTTCAAAAAGCAACTATAGAAACGATGTTTACTTATGAACACTTCATTTCAATATTTGTTGAAACAGCTTTTATTTTTATAAGATGAGTCTTTCGCGGCTCATCTTTTTTTGTTTTTTACCTAAGATAACTGATATTTTTAAAAGGGAGAAAAAGAATGAATGAACTAAAGTTTGAATTTTCTGACACAATTACAGGCTATGTAACAAGTTACGACTCTCAAAAAAGGATACTGAAGCTGAAAACGGCCGATGGCCGTGAATTTACTGCTCGTTTGACAGGGACTGCTTATGCCCGAGGGCCCCGTAATCTCGGCGAGGGATGGTGCGATTATACGGGAAATCTTGATCAATTACTTGTCCCGGGACAGTATTTATCCGTCCTTGGGATTTTTTATCCTGAAAAACATGGTTTTGATTTTGATGGCAAGGTGTTGGTTTTCTCAGGCCCTGGGGTCGGCCAATATCGGTTTGAAGAACCGGATTGGTGGATTAAACAGGCGGTGAGCATCGCGGATTTTTATATCAAAGCTGAATTCGGCGGTCCCACGACAATCGATTATAAGAATTATCGCACGATGATCTCCTTAACCGGCGAACGAAAACCCGAACATCGTCAGGAAACAGACACTATCTCCCGCATGGTTTATGGGATGGCGTCGGCGTTTCTTTTGACCGGGGAGGACAGGTTCCTTGAAGCCGCTGAAAAAGGCACCCAATATCTCCGTGACCATATGCGTTTCTATGACACGGACGAAAATGTGATTTATTGGTATCACGGGATTGATGTAAAGCATAACCAGGAACACAAGGTTTTCGCCTCCGAATTTGGCGATGATTATGACGCGGTCCCGATGTACGAGCAGATTTATGCCTTGGCCGGGCCCACCCAGACCTATCGCATCACAGGGGACCCTGCGATTATGAAAGATATCAAGATGACGATTGATTTGTTTGACCGATTCTTTTTGGACAAAGAAAAAGGCGGATATTTTTCGCATATTGATCCCATTAAGCTTGATCCGCGCAGTGAATCCTTGGGCCGAAACCGTGCGCGGAAAAATTGGAACTCCGTCGGAGACCACGCGCCCGCATATCTCATTAACTTATGGCTTGCGACCGGAGATCCCAAATACCGTGATTTTCTCGTGAGCACCGCGGATTGCATCACCAAATATTTTCCGGATTATCAGCACAGTCCATTTGTCCAGGAAAAGTTCCATGAAGACTGGAGCCATGATAAGACCTGGGGTTGGCAACAGAACCGCGGGGTCATCGGGCATAATCTCAAAATTGCCTGGAACCTTTTAAGAATTAACAGTTTAGTTGCCAAGAAAGAATATGTGGACTTTGCGCGAAAAATCGCCAAGGTCATGCCGACCGTTGGCATGGATGTCCAGCGCGGCGGATGGTATGACGTCATGGAGAGGGAACTGTCTCCCGGTGAAACCTGTTATCGCCATGTTTGGCACGACCGTAAAGCGTGGTGGCAGCAGGAACAGGGGATCCTCGCCTATGAAATTATGCACGGAGTTCTTAAAGATCAAGAATATTTAAAACTCGCCAGAGAATCCGCAGCCTTTTACAATGCCTTTTACTTAGACCATGATGACGGCGCTGTTTATTTTAACGTCCTCAATAACGGTTTGCCATTTTTGCTCGGGACCGAGCGTTTGAAAGGCAGCCATTCGATGGCCTGTTATCATTCGATCGAACTTTGCTATCTGGCCCAAATTTATCAGAACCTGTTGTATACGAAGAAACCGTTGGACTTGTATTTCAAACCTTTACCAGGTGGGTTTGCCAACGACACATTGAGGGTTGAACCCGATATCCTTCCTAAGGGAAGCATTCGTATTTCTGAAGTCTGGATTGACGGGCAGCCTTGGAAGAATTTTGATGCCGAGAAACTGACGGTCAGTTTGCCGAATTTGAATTATCGGCCTAAAATCAAAGTGCGCATTGTTCCGGTCGGTTAGAAGATTTGACCGGGTAAAAAATTTTCCGATAAAAGACAGGAAACAAGGAGACCACACATGGAAATGAAGACAGTCACAAAAGACAATGCCACGATCATGCAAATCATCGGCAGTCTCGACGGCAATACAGTCAATGAGGCGCAGGAAAAGATCCTTCCTCTTTTGAATAGTAAAACATCCATGGTCCTTGATCTCAAAGAGTGCGGTTATGTCTCAAGCGCAGGTTTACGACTTTTATTGATGGCCGCCAAAACACTTTCGACTTCGGGTGGTGTCCTCCTTTTGAGCGGGCTTTCGGATGAAATCAAAGATGTCATGGAAATGACGGGTTTTAGTAATTTTTTTAAGATTTTCGATTCGGTTGACGCGGCACTTAAAGAAATGCGAAAGGGGGCCTAATGTTTAGAGTCGACCTCCATCCCACACATGTCTGTGAATGTGGAAAATTCCGTTTACGCATGGGCAAGCCGTTACCTTTCGGGGCTTCGATTGTTCCGGGCGGAGTCAATTTCTCAGTTTATTCGCGTTTTGCGACGAGCTGTAAGCTGGTTCTTTTTAATAAACACGAACATGAGCCGTTCTGCGTGATCCCGTTTCGGGAAGAGTTTCGCATCGGCAATGTTTTTACGATGGTCGTGTTTGACCTTGATTATGATAATTTGGAATATGGTTTTTACATGGATGGGCCGTTTGACCCTAAACAAGGACATCGTTTTGATAAGACTAAAGTCTTGATGGATCCCTATGCCAAGGCGATTGGCGGACGCGATGTCTGGGGCCAACAACCGGATTGGAAAGACATGTACCAGCACCGCGCGCGAATCTGTTTTGATGATTTTGATTGGGAAAATGACCGTGCTTTGGAAACGCCGGTCGAAGATTTGATCATTTATGAAATGCATGTGCGTGGGTTTACGCAGCATCCGTCATCCGGTGTCAAACATCCCGGAACATTTTCCGGTATCCGCGAAAAAATCCCTTATCTTAAAGAACTCGGCGTGAATTGTGTTGAACTGATGCCCATTCACGAGTTCGATGAATTTGAAAACTCCCGGGTTTCTCCGACCACAGGGAAAATGCTTTTTAATTATTGGGGGTATAGTAATGTCGGATTCTTCGCACCCAAGGCGGGTTTTGCCGCCACAGGAAAATTCGGCATGCAGGTGGATGAATGTAAGACCCTCATCCGCGAATTGCATAAAAATGGGATGGAAGTCATTCTCGACGTTGTTTTTAATCATACGGCGGAAGGCAATGAAAAAGGGCCCTATATTTCTTACCGCGGGATCGATAATAAGACCTATTATCTTTTGACTCCCGACGGGTATTATTTCAATTTTAGCGGTTGCGGCAATACCTTGAACTGCAATAATCCGATTGTGCGTAACATGATTCTCGACTGCCTGCGCTATTGGGCGGCGGATTATCACGTTGATGGGTTCCGGTTTGATTTGGCGTCCATTTTAGGACGCGACCAAAACGGGGCACCAATGCTGAGCCCGCCACTTTTGGAAACATTGGCTTTTGATCCCGTTTTAGGAAAATGTAAACTTATTGCCGAGGCATGGGATGCGGGTGGACTTTATCAGGTCGGGTCTTTCCCGGCGTGGGGCCGATGGGCCGAATGGAACGGTAAATACAGAGATGATGTTAGAAAATTTTTGAAGGGAGATTTGGGAACGGTTGGCGCTGTGGCGCAGCGTCTGCAGGGGTCTCCGGATTTATATCAAAGGGAAATGCGCGGGGCGTGCGCGTCCGTTAACTTTTTGACGGCGCATGACGGCTTTACTTTAAAAGACCTTGTTTCCTACAATGAAAAACATAATGAAGCTAACGGCGAAAATAATAATGACGGGTGCAATGATAATTATACGTGGAACTGCGGATGCGAAGGCGAAACCTCCGACGAAGGAATTAATCGCCTGAGAATGAAGCAGATGAAAAACGCGGTCGCGATGCTTTTGGTCAGCCAGGGTACACCGATGATCCTCGCTGGAGACGAGATGGGCAATACCCAGTTTGGCAACAATAACGCCTATTGCCAGGACAATGAAATTTCCTGGATCGACTGGAGCTTGTTAGAAAAGAACAAAGAATTGTTTAACTTTTTCTGTAAGATGATTGCGTTTCGCAAGACCCATCCTGTTCTTCGTAGCCACGGGCATTTTCAAAACAAAGATTATGCCGGAAGCGGTTTTGCCGATATCACATGGCATGGGACCAAGGCCTGGAATGCGGATTGGTCCGCAACGAGCCGGACACTCGCGTTTATGCTGTGTGGTAAACATGCCAAATCCGCGACCGTCAAAGACAATACGGTTTATGTGGCCATGAATATGCATTGGGAACCGCATACCTTTGAAATCCCGAAATTGCATGATTGGATGTATTGGAACCTTTTTGTAAACACGGATGCGGAAGCTCCGCATGATATCGCGGTCTTGGGCAAAGAACCCAAGCTGAAAAACCAAGGGGAATTTCTTGTTGGGCCGCGCTCTGTCGTGATTTTACTGGGAAAAAGCAATCGATAAAGAAATCCTTTTGAAAGGAGATGTTTTTCATGGAATCTAATTTTTCAATAGCGCAAGCAGGTGAAATTTTAAAGGTCCAGTTGAATGGACGCATAGACGCTTCGAATGCCGAGAGTCTTCAGTCTGAACTTAAAAAATATATTGGACAGAAAATTACGAAACTTGTCTTTTTTGCGAAAGATTTGGAATATATTTCAAGCGCCGGGTTGCGCGCGATCATTTTTGCGAAACAAAAAATCGGGGTCGATGCGCATGTCTTTCTGATTCAGCCGCCGGAGAGCATCGTCAATGTTATCAAGATGAGTGGTTTGGATAATTTTATGACGGTACAAGATTCTTTTGATGGTTAAATCATGGCGAACTTAGTTATCCCAGCGAAACTCGAAAATCTAGAAAAAATGTTTGTCTTCCTTCGGGAAGCAGCCAAGGCGAAAGGGTTTGATGATAAGGAAGTCAATCGCCTTCAGCTTGCCTGCGAAGAAGCCTTGGTCAATGTGATTAGTTATGCTTATCCTGAAGGAAACGGTGATATTGAAATCCGATGTGAAAGTCAGTCCAACGGCCTTGAGGTGAAAATTATCGATTCGGGTATTCCTTTTGATCCGCTGTCGCTCGCCGATCCGGATATTAATGCCCCACTTGAACAGCGAAAAATCGGCGGGTTAGGTGTATTTTTAATCAAGAAAATTATGGACAAGGTCCATTACGAAAGAGCTGGAAATCAAAATATTCTAACGTTATTTAAAACGAAGAATTAGATTTATGTCCGCTGAAATGAATCAATCCACCCGCTGGCCAATCCATTTGATGAAGAAGGAAGAATATCCAAAGGGCAACGTCCTTTTTAAAGCCGGGGACGTGGCCGATCGGATGTTTTATATCCAAAAAGGGCGTATTAAACTCGTCGAGATCAATAAATTTATCAAAGACGGTGATATCATCGGCGAGATGGGGATTTTTTCTCCGTTTAAAGAGCGGACCGCAACAGCGGTGTGTGAAGAAGATGTCGTCGCTTTAACCATGGGGCGTGAGGAGGTCATTAAGTTTTTTGGCCAGGACCCAGGGTTGGCGATTGAAATGATTCAGCTGAGCATCAAGCGGTTCATTGAGAATTTGAAAGCCGAGACCGAAGCCAGGGAAAAAATCCAGGCGGAACTGAGAATCGCCAGCGACATCCAGATGAGCATGCTTCCGCAAGTTTTTCCCCAAAGAAAAGAATTCGAGATTTTCGCGATGATGGACCCGGCCAAAGAAGTCGGTGGGGATTTTTACGATTTCTTTTTTGTCGATGATAAACATTTGTGTTTTGTGATTGGAGATGTCTCGGGCAAGGGGGTTCCGGCGGCGCTTTTTATGGCGATTAGCAAAACATTGATTAAAAGCGAAGCCAAACGGGGTCTTGCCCCGAAGGAGATTTTGGCGAGTGTCAACAATATCCTGTGCCCGGATAACCAGTCATGCCTTTTCGTGACGGTCTTTTGCCTTCTTTTAAATATTGAGACGGGAGAGCTTCATTTTGCCAATGCCGGGCATAATCCGCCGTTGATTTTAGACCGCACCGAATGCGGGCATTGTGGAAATCCTATCGAAGGCTGCGACCATAGTGGATGTTTTAATTTTATTAAAATTCCCGGAGGAGTTGTCGTGGGTGTCATGGAAAACAGCAAATGTCCGGAAAACGTAATCACCTTGCAACCCGGAGACATCATTTTCCTTTATACCGATGGGATCACGGAAGCGATGAATCCAAACCACGAACAATTTTCCGAGAAAAGGCTAAAAGAGTTAATGATCAATCTTAAAAATAAAGATATTAAGGAAATTGTCGGGAACGTCCGTCAAGAAATCCATAAATTTGCCGACGGAGCGCCGCAATCGGATGACATCACCATGTTGGCGCTGCGGTACCGTGGGAAAGGAGCTTAAGTTATGTTGAAAGGAAAGAAAATCGGAATTTTGATGGAAGGCGATTATTACGAGCCAGAGATTTGGTATTATAAATGGCGTTTCGCCGAAGAAGGGATGGACGTTCATTTTTTAACGCGTCTTTGGGGACAGGGTTCGTTGACATTTTTAGGGCACGAATTCCGGGCCCCTTTTGAATGCCGGGAGAGTTTTGAATTTATTGAGGACCATGTCCTGAAAACATATTCCGCGATCATCGTTCCGGCGGGGATGGTGGCTGATCGGTTAAGATATACGGAGGATATCCATAAGCTTCCTCCGGCAGTAGAGTTTTTAAAAAAAGTTTTCGCTGAAAAAAATATCATTAAAGGAATTATCTGCCATGGCTTGTGGCTTGTCGCCCCATGCCCGGAATTGGTTCGGGGAAGAAAGCTCGTCGTGCACAATAACCTTTTAGGCGATGCGAAAAACATGGGCGCTGTGTATGTTGACCAGGATGTTGTGGAGGATGGGGATCTGGTCACGGCCAGAAGCGGAGGGCATTGTCATTTGTTTGCGAAAAGAATCATCGAGAAATTGAATCAATAATTTTGTAAATTCAAAAGGAGGGGGCATGTTTTGTTTCCGGGATAAGGTTGAAAAGATGGACATGGGAGGAGGGGTCATCCGCCAATATCTTGGCGAAGGGCAAAAGATGAATGCCCAGCATTGGAACATGGCGGACAAAAGTGTGGTCAAAATGCACCAGCATTCGCAGGAACAGTTCGGTTATGTGATTAAAGGCGGTTTTAAGATGATCGTCGGAAAGGAAACTACGGAACTTAAGGCAGGTGATGCGTATTTTATTCCGGCCGGTGTTTTGCATGAGTTTGTGGCAGTGGGCGAAACAGAAGCCATTGACGTCTTTAGTCCGGTCAAAATGGATTTTCCGTGGATGGAAAAATAGAATCATAACACGAGGAACAAAAAAGGAGGAATCAAATGGGTAAGAAAAAAGTTTTAATCTGTGCAACAAATTATGGGACATGGGGGGAAGAGCTTCAAGCGCCGTGGGACATCATCAAGGCCGCGGGACATGAAGTGACCTTGGCCACTCCGTTAGGAAAAAAACCATTACCTTTGGCCGTGAGCGTTAATCCGGATTTTGTGGATCCCATTATTAATGCTAAGACAAATCCGCCGGATGTCTGCAAGCGCATTAAAGAGTTGACCGACGGCAACGAGTGGACAAAATCCATCAAATTCAAGGATGCGAAGATGTCCGATTATGACGCGCTTGTTTTGACAGGCGGACTCGGCGCGATGATCGATATGTGCAATAATTATAACTTGCATAAGCTGATCAAAGACGCTTTGGCCCAAAAGAAATTGGTTGGAGCCTTGTGTTATTCTGTTTCAGCTTTGGTTTTTTGCCGCGATGATAAAACCAAGAACAGTGTTATCTTTGGTAAGAAAGTAACCGCTCACCCAGCCAGCTGGGATTTTTATGGGCCTGATTGGGATTTTACGTATGACCTTTATGGGGCGACCCCTGATAATAAGGGAACAGATGTCCATACCCCAGGTTTCTTGTGGCCGTTGGAACCCTTAGTTCGGGATGCTGTCGGGCCAAACGGGAAATGCATTGCTAATGAAAAAGCGAACCGTGAACATCCGGAAGTCGCTTATGATTGGCCGTTTGTGACAGGGACATCCGTTGAGTCCTCCATTGCTTACGGTCAAAAGATCGTTGAGGTTCTAGCCACGTTGAAGTAAAGAAAAGTCATTAGAAGAAAACTGTTGCGCCTGGTTTACGCCCTCGGCGGCGTAAACCAGGCGCAGAAAAAAAGGGGAAACAATGCCTGCGATTGTCATCCATTCACTCGAGCTCACCGACGAGCAAAAAGAAGTCCTGGCGGATAAATATATCTCCATTTTTTCCGAGGTTTCCAAGGTCCCCAAAGACCGGATTTATTTATTTTTTGACGGATATACTTTGGATAACGCGGCCTGCGACGGGATCCTTTTTTCGAAACGTCCGCCTAAATTAGCTGTCGGAAAATTCAACCAGAAGAAACCGGAATAATAGATTTCAAGACTTAAAAATTTTAAAAACGAAACGGGATAACTATGGACGTCAATGAAGCCATCGTCAAAACTCTGGAATTAGTCGGCGTTGATCATGTTTTTGGCGGATCAGGCCAGGTCAATGGATCGATGTTACTCGCCTTAAAACGATCGCAGCACATTAAAACCGTGATTATCCGCAACGAACAGGCCGCGTCTTTTATGGCCTGCGGGTATGCGATGTTTTCCGATAAGATGGGTGTTTGCTTTGCGACCGGCGGCCCGGGCGAATTTAATCTTTTATCCGGACTCGCGGTTGCCCTTTCAGACTCTTTACCTGTTTTGGCGATTTCTGGATACACCTCCGCCAGAGACCGCGGCAAAGGCGCTTTAAATGAGTCAACGGGTTTAAGCCGTACGCCAGATTCTCCGAAAATTTTTAACGCGACCACAAAAAAATCTTTTATTATTGAAGACCCGGATTCAACTTGCGACATTCTTGAAGAAGCGATTAATCTTGCCTTTGAAGGCCGTCCCGGCCCTGTCCATATTCATGTCCCGAAAGATATCACGATTGCCAAAGTTAATAATTTCCGTGAAATTAAATTAAATATTAAACCTGTCGCGTCTGACCCTGTCCAAATTTCTTCGGCCGCCGGCGCGCTTGTTAAAGCTATTCAAGAGAGCCAGCCGATGATGGCCATCGTCGGATACGGCGTCATCCGCAGCCACGCCCAGAAAGAGATGTTAGCGTTTCTTGAAAAATTCCAGATTCCGTTTACCGCGACCATGGACGCCAAAGGCGTTCTTCCCGAAGACCATCCTTTATGTTTGGGGGTTTATGGGACATCCGGGGACCCGGGCGCGAATAAATATCTGGACGGAAGTTCAACCGTGATTGCCATCGGAAACTCGTTTGCTCAAAACGCCACTTTTGGTTTTAAACCGGATTTGTTCAAAGGAAAGACGTTGATTCATATTAATATTGACCAACATGAGATTGGAAAAGTTTATAAACCGGATTATCCGATTTTAGGAGATGTCAAACCGGTTCTTCAAGGGCTGATCAAAGAGATTTCTGCAAAAGTTTCGTCCGTCAAACCGAAAAATGTTCCTAAAGAAAAATGGCATGATGTCCCGACAAATCATCAAGGGCCCAAAATCCATCCTGCGGATTTGGTAAAGGCCCTTTCCAAGAATTTACCCGAGAATGCGATTGTCATGGGAGATGCCGGTTCGCACATGCTTTGGCTGAATTGTTATCTAAGCTTAACGAAAAACCAGCTCTATCAAAACCCCGGAAGTTTTGGCCCCATGGCAAGCCATGTCAACGGCACGATTGGCGTTAAATGCGCCAATCCGACGAGAACCGTTGTCTGCGGCTGCGGCGACGGCGCCTATCAGATGGCGGGTTTTGAACTCATGACGGCCATTCAATATGACATCCCGGTCATTTGGGTGATTTTCAATAATGGTGAATTCAATGTTATCAAAAAGTTTTTGATTAATCTGTTCGGTGAACATGCGTTTATGCAGTTCACGAATCCGGATTTTGTGAAATATGCCGATGCGTGCAAGGCTTTCGGGGCGAGAGTCGAGCGACTGGAAGATTTTGATGCGGCATTTCAAGCGGCGTTGAAAAGCCAAAAAGCCGCCATCATTGATGTGGTTGTTGAGTCAGAGGTTTATCCTCCGTTTGGCTTAGGAAAAGTTTAGTCGATAGTGAAGGAGTTTTGCTTTGAGGTTCGGGCATATCGCGCTCAGCGTTTCGAATTTAACCCGTTCAGTCGGTTTTTATCGAAGACATTTTGGTTTGAAGCTTGTAAAAAAATATGTCCACGACAATGTCGTGATTGCGCTTCTTAAAAAAGACGACATTGTCCTGGAAATTTTTGAGTTTAAAAAACATCGTCCTTTGCCGAAATACCGCCGAAAATTGGGTGATGATTTGCGCACCCTGGGAGTGAAACACTTTTCCGTGGAAGCCCCCGACATCTTAAAAACATACCAAACTTTTAAAAAAGCACGAGTTCCTTTGGCCGCGGATCTGCGCGTTTTTGACAACGGCGCACGGTATTTTTTTGTCAAAGATCCCGACGGAATTCTTGTCGAAATCATGGAGAGATTATGAGCGAACAAAAAGTTTTTCGTTTGCCGGACGCCGGAAGCATCCTGTGCTATGACAGGGAAGGAAAACCAATGACCGTGAATCCCGGGCACGAACTCTGGGGACAAAACGGCTGCTTTGTTATTAACCCCATGTCCTTTACAAAACTATCCAAAGGCGGCAAAGTTATTTCGGATTCTTCGGATTGGTCTCAAGGTTGCCGCATGGTTTTGGATAATAACACCGGCCTTATCTGGGAGGTCAAGTCCCCCATAAAAAGTGACATCAATTATTGTTTGGATAAATACACCTGGAAAGACGCGCAAAACGTCTATATCAAGGAACTTAACAAGAAAAAATACGGTGGCTTTTCCGACTGGCGTCTGCCGAATAAAGATGAACTGCGTTCAATCATTGATTATGGAAAGACCGGTCCCGCGGTCGATACGCGATATTTCCCCAACTGCCAAAGTGATTTTTATTGGACGGCGATTCCCTATAACATGCAAAAGCCGTTTATCTGGGGAATCTTTTTTGGTTTAGGAAGCGGGATTTGTTATACCCCTTTAAGCGAGCGGTTTGTCCGCGCGGTCAGGGGCGGTTACAATAAAAATTTTGGTAAACCGGATTCATCCCGTTTTAAAGATAATGCCGACGGAACAGTTACGGATTCGCTCACCGGGCTTATGTGGCAAAAAGGCGAGAATGAACGCATGGATTGGTATGCAGCTCTTAAGGCTTGCCAAGATATGCGTTTGGGCGGCCATGCGGATTGGCGGTTGCCGAATTTGAAGGAACTCAATTCCATTCTGAATTTAAGTTACGAAAACGGCTGGTGGTATTATAAAGACTTTTTCCCGGCGGACGGGTTAAAGCCACCTTTGTTGCATTATTTTTCGTCGACACCGTATGAAGGGATTTATGTCTGGGTCACCAATTTTTGTTTTGGGTATGACGGATATTATGCCAGCAAAAACGCCAAATTGTTGTTCCGTGCAGTCCGCAACGTGAACACGCCGAAAGTAAAAATGGTTTCGGAATTCCGTTTCCCCGATTCAGGCCAGAAGAAATGCTATAACGATGAAGGTGGAATTATTAAAAATGTCAAGAACGGCGACCGTTATGACGGCCAAGACGGGACCTTTGCTTTAAATCCGCTTTCTTTTACAAAATTATCTGAAGGCGGTCGGGAGTTAAATGATAAGGCCGATTGGAAAAAAGGCCTTCGCATGGTGAGAGATAATAACACGGGATTGATTTGGGAAATCAAATCTCCGTGTCCCCAGGACGTGAACTATTCCGGAGATTCTTATCCGTGGGAGGACGCGTTTCATTTTGTTAAGAAATTAAACCAAAAAGGTTTCGGTGGATTTCGCGATTGGCGGCTCCCGAACCGTGAAGAGCTGCGTACGATCGTTGATTATAACGGCCAAATTCCGTCGATCGACCAAGCCATTTTTTCCGATTGTCTGCCCGCGTTTTATTGGTCGAAAGATTCGAACAATAAAGAACCCATTTTTGCCTGGGGTGTCTATTTTGCCTATGGTTGTGCCATTTGTTATTTAAAAAGTTTTTATTATCCGGTGCGCGCGGTGCGCGGTGGAAACAGCCCCAAATTCGGTGATATGACGGCCTACGCTTTGCAGGATAACAATGATGGAACGGTTTCGGACCTTCATTCGGGGCTCATGTGGAAAAAAGACGAGAGCCCGGATCTCAATTGGGAAGAAGCGTTGAAATATTGCCAGGAATTAAATCTTGGGAATTATCACGATTGGCGTCTTCCGACCATCCGCGAAATCGGGTCATTGTTGGATCTTTCCTATAAAGACGGTGTCTGGTTCCATAAACAGTTTTTTCCGTCAACCAAAACAGCGCCTTTAGGGTTTTATTGGTCGTCGACGACGTACGGTGATACCTTTGGATGGGGAGTTAATTTTCAGTTTGGATATGACGGTTACTATGCCGGGAAAAAAGAAGGCCGATATCCGTTTCGGCCCGTGAGACATATTTCTTCAAAAGAAAGGAAATGATCATGAAAAGAATTTTTGGATTTATTTTGGTTTTAACGATTTTATTTTCAGGCGTGTCGATTGTCTTCGCCCAAGAGCAAGTCGGGAAAAAAGCGGTATTCATTATTCCTCAGGAAAATTTTCAAGATGATGAATTCAATCAGCCTTTAGCGATCTTTCAAAAGCAGGGAATCGAGGTGACGGTTGCCTCAACAACACTTAATGAAGTGACTGGCATGAATGGGGCCAAAACAACTCCGCAGATGCTTTTGAAGGATCTCAATGTCGATGATTATGATGTGGTTGTTTTTATTGGCGGTTCCGGGGCCGCCCAGTATATTGATGATCCCTTGGCCCATAAGATTGCCCAGGAAGCGATTGCGAAAAATAAAATCCTCGGCGGAATTTGTCTTGCACCAAGGATCCTCGCAAGCGCCGGAGTTTTAAAAGATAAAAATGCAACGGTTTATCCGACCGAAGGCGAGAAATTAAAAGAATGCGGCGTGAATTATACCGCCAAACCCGTTGAAAAAGACGGAAACATTATTACGGCTGATGGGCCCGGTTCTGCGACAGAATTCGGCACCACCCTTGTTGAAACTCTTGAGGGAGAAACAAAATGAACCCATTTCTTATCCAAGTCAGTATCCTTTCGATTTCTCTTTTGACCGTTATGGCCTCAGCTGCGATTTCTCCGGCCTTGGCGAAAATTGCCCAGGCGTTTCCCGGGACAGAGCCGACCTCGATTAAATTGGTTTTAACTTTACCGTCTTTGCTCATTATTCCTTTTAGTCTTTTGGCCGGGTGGCTCGCCTCTCGCATGAGAAAAAAACTTATTCTTCTGATTGGACTAGTTATTTATTTTTTGGGTGGAGTCGGCGGAGGTTTTGCTAACAGCATTACACAGTTATTGATTATCCGCGGGATTTTTGGGATTGGGGTTGGTCTTATCATTCCTTTATCCATCAGTTTGATTGCGGATTTTTATGAGAAAGACCAGCGGGCCAAGATGATGGGGCTTTCGGGATCGGTTTCTCATTTTGGTGGTGTTGTTTTTCTTTTGGTTTCTGGGTGGCTCGCGTGCTTAAGCTGGCGATATGCTTTTGGGGTTTATGGGTTATCTTTAATCATTATTCTTATGATTCTTTTTTGGCTTCCCGAGAAAGAGTCGAAGAAGCCTGCCGGAACTGTAAGCGGAAAACTTCCCGGCGGTATTTTTGTTTGCGCGGTCTTAGGGGCACTCATGATGGTTGCGTTTTACGCGGCCCCGACGAATCTGGCGATGTTTATTGAAAATGAACGCAAGATGTATACAAGCGAAGCGCCGTTATTTAAAGATAAGGCCGAACTGGAAACGAATTTGGCATTAGGAACGATTTCGGAAACAACTGTCCGATCCTTTGAAGATAATGGGATGAAAATTTCCCAGAATGCCCGTTTTGCGGTTGATGTTCCCGGACAGAAGTGGTCGATTACCGATAAGAATAAAAAATATATTGTGACCAAAACTCCTCAAGTACTTTCGGTCTCGGCGGAACGAATAGGCCGGCCGGGAATCGCCGGGTATCTTTTGTCAGCTATGACTCTTGTCGGGGTTGTGTCCGGGATTTTTTTGGCGAATTTGCTCCGGCTTTTGGGTCCGTTTTGTTCGGTGGTGGGAATTGTTTCCATGGCTGTGGGATATTTTCTTTTGGGATCTGCTTCATCCCTGGTGGCAGTTTTGATTTCGATGCTTTGTATCGGATTTAGTTCGGGAGTTCTTATGCCATTATTGCTTTTACGGGCGGCCAAGATTACGCCTGAGATTTCAAGGGCTTTTGCGATGGCCGTCGTGAGCGTCGGGATTTATCTCGGACAATTCCTTTCTCCTGTTATCTTAAAGGTTGTTTCGTCGTTTGCGCAGGGCGATGCGTTTCGGGGACAATTTAACTTTTTGGCATTGAGTTTGGGCGTTGCGGCCGTGATTGGAATTTTCGGCGCGATAAAAACCGTACGTCAAGGCGGGTTCAAACAATACTCAACGGCAAAACCGTTGCATTAAATTTTTAAACAAAAGGAGAGGATCAAATGAAAAGGCATGGGTTCGTTTTTATGACTATGTTTTTTATTTTATTTCTGGTTCCTAAGGAGGTCTTCGCAAGCCATCTTAAAGTCGATAACGCGATTTTGAGCGAAGTGAATACCGAAAGAAAAATCGCTAAGATTCAGTTTAACGTTTCCTGGGATAATACCTGGAAAAACGACGTCAACTGCGACGGGGTTTGGGTTTTTGCCAAATTTTTGTCTAGCGACGGGGTTTGGAAACATGTGAACCTCAAAGAGGCAAGCAATGTTCTTTTTGACTATTTGGACCATGCCCCCCAGATGTTTTTGAAAGGGGATAATCCTGATTTAGGGATGTGGATTCCTGACGGTTCCAAAGGAGCTTTTCTGTTTAGGACAAAAGGAGCGGGCAATGTTGTTTCAAAAAATGTTCAGCTCGTTTGGGATTATACCAAGGACGGGGTCAGCGATGAGCAGATTTTAAAAACGCCGATCAAAGTTTTCGGTCTTGAGATGGTCTATGTCCCCCAAGATAAGTATTATGTCGGAGATCCCAAAGGTCCTAACGGCCCGGATAACACCTTGTACACTTATCCGGATAACGGTTCTTATCTGATCGCCTCCGAGGACCCGATTATCGTCGATCAAAAAGAGGGGGCTTTGTACTGCGACCAGGATAATCCCAGGAGTCGTGAAGATATTCCTTTCACAATACCCAAAGAATTCCCCAAAGGTTATAAAGCTTTTTGGATGATGAAATATGAATTGACCTCGCAGCAGTTTGTCGATTTTTTAAATACCTTGTCAAGAAAACAGCAGCAGAGTATGGTCGAGTCGGATATTAGCTCAGATGAAATTAAAAATTATTATGTCAAGACGAATAGCGATGTCGAACACTTGCGCAATGCGATTGTGACCGCGAAAAAAGGCAACGGCACAACCGCACCGGTTAAGTTTTTCACTTATGCCCCGGCGCGCGCGGTCAATTTTATGTCATGGTCTAATATCGCGGCGATTGGAGATTGGGCGGGCCTGCGTCCGATTACGGAACTTGAATATGAAAAAGCCGCCCGTGGCCCCAAGGAACCGATTGTCGATGAATTGGCCTGGGGTAGCCCCATGACGGAAAATGTCGGTCGTGTTGAAACATTTGACGGCGCCGATGGATCAGGGCTTGAAAAGAAAGTTCCGCAAACCGGAGTGGTGAATGCCTGCTTTGGCGGCGGAATTGCTCCGTTTGATGTTGGCAAAAAGACGGTCCCGGATAATCCCGGATTTGAAGGGCCTGTTTCCGGCGAGATTTTTGAGAACAGCCGCCATGACAACGTCCCCCAGCAGATCAATGATGGTGCGTCCTATTATGGGGTGCGCAATCTTTCCGGTAACGTTTGGGAACGATGTGTGACCATTGGCCATCAGCTGGGCCGTATTTATGATGGGCAACACGGCGACGGGGAACTTGATGCGGAAGGGTTTGCCAATGTTCCTAATTGGCCGGGGAAAGACGGCGCCGGCGCTGGAAATAGAGGCGGTGTCTGGTCAAGCCCAGCCCCTAAGTATTTGCGTATTTCCTTACGTTTCGCGGCAAATTTTCCGAAAAGCGAAGACGGTAAAAACAGCGGTTGCCGATTAGGGTTCTAATAAATCTTTCATAGGAATATTTGTAAAGGAGCCATGGATGAAACGGATACTTTTTTCGATTTTTCTTTTAGGTATAGCTTTATTTGCTTTTTTCCCGAGACCGGGGGTTTCTCAAATAGAAATCGTTAAGCCTGAATTGGTTTTAGTTCCGGCCGGAACATTTCAAATGGGCAGTAACGATTTTATCAATGCGCAACCCGTTCATGACGTCACAATCACGAGTGATTTTTATATTGGGAAATATGAGGTCACAAAT
>CAZAPN010000004.1:0-28198 GCA_964487145.1 uncultured Planctomycetales bacterium
AGCCCTCATTAAACAATCTCTTTATTTTTCATCCGACTAAAAAATGTCCGGTGACAGACCTTGCACAAGTGGACTTTAAACGAAGAATAAATAACGTCTCCCAGCTGATTGGCGACCTTCTTCCCCAACTCATCGACCAAAGACTTAACTTCTGCTTGGGGATTTTCTTTGAGGTCCGCAGCTGTCGGCATGATTTCCGGGGCCCGATAAAGCTCCAAATTCATATGATACCGTTCATAAGGACGCGGCAAAGGCTTACTGCAGGAATAACAGGTATAATTGATGGAATAACTCAAATTATTCAAAGGGCAAATTTCACACAACGGTTTACTCTTACACAATTCCTTCCCTAAACGGACAATCAACGCATGATATTCATTAAACATCTTAATGTCCTGCGGAAGACTATCCATAAAAATACTTTGAATCGCGTCATAACTCGCTTCGCGGCTCACGAGATTATGCCGAGCCAAAAACCGTTTCGTATAAGCATCGACCACAAAAACCGGTTTATCAAGGGCATACAATAAAATCGAATCCGCTGTTTCCGGGCCAATCCCGCTAATCGCCAAAAGCTTAATCCGTAAATTCGCCCAATACTCCTTACTCATTTTCTCCAAATTGCCGTGATACTCTTTATAAAGAAATTGAATAAAACTTTTTAATCGTTTGGCTTTGACATTAAAATATCCGGCCGGTTTGATTAAAGCCGCCAAACGGCGTGTATGGACTTTTCGTAATTTGGAGGGTGTTAACAGTTTATTCTTGCGCAAATTCTCAATGGCCCTCTCGACATTTGTCCAATTCGTATTTTGGGTCAAAATAGCCCCAACGATGACCTCAAAACGAGACTCAGCTGGCCACCAGCTTTGGGGGCCAAATTTTCCCAAAAGCCTTTTATAAATTTCTTCTAAATTTTTGGCTGTGCGTTCACCCATATCAGTTCACGAGTTTACGAGTTGACGAGTGAACGAGTTGCCGCCCTAACTCGACAACTCGCTCACTCGCCAACCCGATAACTCAATTACCTCCATCCCCTCGGCTTGCTACGCAGCATCTCTCGGAACAAGTCATCACCGGTGGGATCCTGTTCTTTTTTCTTGGCTGTCTCCATCGGTCCTTCAAATTTCTTCGGGTCCAATTTATATTTGGGTTTTTTGGATGGCTTCATAGGCCCCTCCCTTTTAAAAAGCTTTATTGTTTGACTTGCGTCTTTTGATCAAAAGGAATCCTTTCCCAGTCAACCAACTTTTTCTGATCATCAAAATAAAGATAAATCTTGTCCGATGGGACTTTGGAGATGCAGTGCCGATAAAGCCATTGGGAAAGCGATCGACGGTCTTTGACGACTGGGGTGATTAAGACCGGCTCACCGAAATTCTTTAAAATACTTTTTTCATCGGGATAATCAAAAAGTCGGTTTTCTTGAACAACTTTGCACAGATTATTAAATTTTTGATCTTGGCCTTCGATAAATTTCTCGGTTTGTTCCTGACTGTCGGAGTAATGCTTCAACGTCAACAATTCCTGCAAATGCTGAAGCTTGGCGCACCCCATTAAAACGACAAGAAACAGAAAAAGGATTTTCCTCATGGCTTCCGCGTGATTTGTTCTTTCTCCTGAAGAAGACGGGTAATTTCCGTGTCGATTTCTTGGCAACGTTTTTGGATATATTTCAAACGCTGGCCATATTCTTTCAATGTGTCCGAGTCACGAAAACTCAAAGGATCAGAAACGACCCGGCTTTTGACATAACTTTCTGTTTCTAAACTCTTTTTTTCGGTTTCTAAGGTTTGGATTTCTTTTTTAATGTCCGCAACGCGCTTTAATGCTTCCTTATGCTGTCTGATAAGCTTTTCTGTGACAAGATTTGTCTTTTCTTTTTGTTTTTTAGCTTCGGATTTTTGTTGCGCGGCTTTTTCCTTTTCAACGGCAGTGCGTTCAGAATCCTGATTGGCTTTCTTCTCTAAATAATAATCCAAACCACCCGGATATATTTTAGCACGGCCGGTGTCAATCTCAACGATCTGATTCGCGATCTTTTTAACGAAAAAAAGATCGTGACTGATAAAACACATGGTCCCGTCATAAACTTCCAAAGCATGAGTTAAGGCTTCAACCCCGTCGATATCAAGATGCGTCGTCGGCTCATCCAGCAAAATAAAATTGGGCGGGTTAATCAGCAATTTGGCCAAGATGACTCGCGTCTTTTCTCCTCCTGACAAGACTTTCACGGGCTTAAAGACGTCATCCCCGTGAAAATTGAATAACCCCAACAAGGTCCGCACCTTTAATGCGGGCACTCCCCCGGAAGCCGCCGAAGCAACCTCCTCAAAAGCCTGGCGATCAGGGTTCAAGACTTCCAACCGTGTTTGAGAAAAATATCCTGTCGTGACTTGATGCCCCAATTTTCTTTCTCCCGAATCCACATCTAAAACTCCTGCCAAGATTTTTAAAAGGGTCGATTTTCCTGCCCCGTTGGGGCCGACCAAACAAATCTTTTGTCCGCGCGTAATTTCAAAATCAAAATTTTTATAAACCTGCAAATCTTTGTAAGACTTGGAAACATTTTCCAGAGACAAAACCAAATGGCCGCTGTGGGTCGCCTGAGGGAATTCAAAATTCATGATGCTCTGTTTATCGACAGGAAGCTCGATCGTTTCCAAACGCTCAATCATCCGTCGCTTATTGCGGACGGCGGACGCCAAATTCGGCTGGGCGTGAAATCGCTCAACAAACCGCTCAAGCTGCTGGCGACGGCTTTCAATTTCTTTCTGTTTTTTTTGAAGAGTCTGATAAGTCTGTTCCTTGGTCTTCTCATACTGCTCATAATTTCCTTTGACCTTGGTCATCTGACCGCTTTCAAGGACAATCGTGTAGTTCGTGACTTCATTCAAGAAAATCTTATCGTGAGAAATCAGAACAAACGTCCCTTGATAATTCCTTAGAAAATCTTTGAGCCACAAGGTCGCCGGCAAATCCAAATAGTTCGTAGGTTCGTCTAAAAGCAGAACATCATATCGATAGGTTAACAATTTGGCCAGAAGCGTTCTCATACGCCATCCGCCGCTTAAGTGATTCACGGGCCGGGAAAAGTCGCTGGTTCGAAATCCGAGTCCCATCAGAATCTTTTCCGCCTTATGCTCGATTTCATAAACACCTAATATTTCCAATTCGTGCAAGATATCGCCATAACGCAAACTATCCGCTTTGTTCGCTTCTTCCAACTCATGTTTTTCTTTCTTTAACGCCAAAATCCGGCTATCCCCTTGGGTCAATTCTTCGATGACAGTCCGAGAGGAATCAAAATGAGTTTCCTGGGCGAGATGGCCGATGTTGAGATTCTTTTGGATCTGGACTTCGCCGCCATTGGGTTGCATTTCTCCCAGAATAATGGAAAACAAAGTCGACTTTCCTGCGCCGTTGGGCCCGGTCAGGCCAATCTTCTCATTGGGAAAAATACTGAGCGAGACGCCGTTTAAAAGCATCCGTTCATCAAAATTCTTTGATAGATTCGTGATCGTAATCATATCGCCTTTAATGCGGCTATTTCATGGGGGGTCAGAGGGCGGTATTGGCCCGATTTCAAATCTCCGAGTTTCAACGGCCCTTGGATAATCCGTTTCAAAAATACAACCTTATGATGAAATCGTAAAAACATATACCGGATTTGCCTTTTACGGCCCTCGTGAATGGTTATGCTTAACCGCGTTGTATTCCCGTCGAACCTCACATCTTTGATCTTGGCGGGTGCCGTTTTCTCACCGTCGACAAAAACACCTGATTCCAATTTATCTTTTTCGTCTTCCGTTAAACGTCCCTCGATTTGGACAAGATAAGTCTTTTCAACATCAAACCGCGGATGAGTCAAATGATACGCCACATCCCCATCATTGGTAAAAAGAAGAAGCCCTTCAGTCTCCTTGTCCAGACGGCCGACAGGATTCAAGTGCTGAAATAACGGCGGCAATAACTCCATCACCTTCTTTGCCGCATGAGAATCTTCGACGGTCGTCACATAGCCTTGGGGTTTATTTAACAGAACATATTGATATTGTTTGACCTTGATAACACTTCCGTCCACGGACACTATATCATTCTGTGGATCAACCGGGGTTGATGGCTCACGACAAACAACATCGTTGAGGCTGACGTGCCCGGTGAAAACCAAGTCCATGGCCTTGCGTCTTGAACAGACACCGCTGTGGGATAAAAAAACTTGTAATCTAATTTTGTCGTTGGCGGAGGGCTTCATAAAGCATAATGGCTGTTGTGACGGATACGTTTAAAGAATCCACCTGGCCCATCATGGGAATTTTAACTTTAAGATCGGCTTTCTTTAACCAAAAATCCGTCAGACCCGTTTCTTCACTGCCCATGACAATCGCAATGGGCACATTGAAATTGACTTTGCTATAAAGATTTTGCGTGTGAGGAGTCGTACAACAAATCTGGATCTTTTGATTCTTTAAAAACTGAAGTGTTTCCAAGGGACCGGCCTGGACAACCGGGACAGAAAAAATCGTTCCCAAACTTGCCCGAATCACGTTCGGATTATAAATATCGGTCTGCCCGTCGCAGACAATAAGACCATCCACTCCAACCGCGTCGCACGTTCTTAAGATAGCGCCCAGGTTCCCGGGCTTTTCTACCGCTTCAAGAATGACAAAAAAAGGCTTTTGTTTGAAGGAAAGATACGAAATCTTTTTAACCGGTTGACTAGCGACACCCAAAAGCCCTTCTTGGCGATCACCGAAAGACAACTTCTTAAAAACAGCTCGGCTGACTTCGGTCAATGCAACGCCTTTCAAAGTTACGTTCTTTGGGATGGCCAACGTCTCCTCATCGTTTAAAAAATCCTCACATAAAAAAATATCTTTAAATTTTATACCTGATTCCAAAGCCCGTAAAACCTCGCGCACTCCTTCAATCAACATAAGATGCGTTTGATCGCGTTCTTTTCTTTCGCGAAGTTTAATAGCCTTCTTAATTAAAGAATTTTGTAAACTGGTAATTTTCATAAAGGGTTCGGATCACAATACCTTTTTAAGGTGAGAGAAATTTCTTTAACGTATTTAAGACTTCGACATTTTCCGTAAAATTCTCGGTCTGCCATGACCGAATGATCTCTGCTCGACGGCTACGCCAAAGGCCGGGATACGTCTGCCAACCGGTCAAAGGGCCCTGGCGATTCACCCAGGGAGGATTCGGGATATAGCTTAAGACTCCGTCGGGAAAAACATGATTTTTGACAGCCTTGTAAGTCCAATATGTCCAATGGAAACCAAATTCTTCAAAGACGCTTAAAATATCCTTCAGCCAAATGTCTTCCCCATAAAGCCCTTCTCGGCAATTCACCCCAAACTCTCCGCACCACAAGGGACGATTACGTTCTTGGGAAATTTCGGCAAAACGATTCAGACTCATTTTAAGTCGTTTATGATTCCAATCGTCCGCTGTCCCCTTCGAAGGATATTTTCGATGCGGAACAAAATTAAACGTGAAATCCAACGGCTGGTACGCATGAAAACTCAAAACGATGTTATCGTCTTCAAAGGCATCCAAACAATCCAAATCTGTGGCCCAGGTATTTCCTTCAACAAAAAGAATATGATGAGAATCAAAATTCCTGATTCGCTTGATAAGATTCCGATAGAACGCATTTAAAATCTTTTTGTCCTGGACAACCGCTTCGTTTAAAAAATCATAACCGGCAATGGTCTCTTCCTGAGAATATCTTTCGGCTAAAAACTCCCACAGGGCCAAAGTTCGTTCTTGATAGGCTTTTTTCTGCCACAATAAAGCCACCCCTAAACTATCCGAATGCCAATCGTGATTCTGCGACCCGCAGGCCGCATGTAAATCAAGAATAATCCACAAATGATTTTCTTTCGCCCATCGGATGACTTGATCAAGGAAAGCAAGCCCCTTCGGGTCATAATGGTAAGGACTTTTTTCAATCAAACGATGATTAAAGGGAACGCGGATGCAATTAAAACCATACCTGGCAATTTGTTGGATGTCTGATGCTTGAATAAAATTCTCGCGGAAATCGTTTTCAAATTCCTCTAAAGCGCGGTTGCCTAAGGCCGCCTTAAATTCTTCTTTAAATTTCTGCTCGGCATAATTGGGGGAATGCAGAATATACCCTTCCATCATGAGCCAGCCGCCTAAATTCACGCCTTTTAAGATAACAGGGCGATGGCGATGGACAATCTCCTGGCCTCGAACTTTCAAAAATTCATTCATAAACATTTTTTATAACACGTTAAGACTGGTTAAAAATTTTTTTATCGTCCTCGTCCATAAATGCATGGAATCGAGATGATTCGTATTATGTCCGCCGGCAATTTCAATGAATGTTTTGGGCTCGGCGGCACTCTCATAAAGTTTCAATCCCAACTTCATAGGGACGATTTCATCATTGATGCTGTGGATAAAAAGCTTGGGGATCGTGATGGTCTTCACTTTCGAAACCGAGTCCAATTTACTTTTTAAAAGAAAACTAGGGAGGAAAGGAAACACGACTTGGCTCATGTCCGCCGCGTTTGTGAAAGAAGAATCCACGATTAAACCCGCGACAGGTTTTCGATTCGCCAAATCAACAGCCGCGGCGCCACCTAACGAATCGCCGTAAACCACAATTCTCTCAGGTAAAATCTTTCTCTCTTCTGTCAAATACTGATGGGCTGCTAAAGCGTCTTCATACATGCCTTGTTCTGACGGAGTGCCCTGACTGTTTCCGTAACCCCGATAATCAATCATAAAAATATTAATGCCTAAACTATGGAATAACTTGATTTTCTCCAATCGATGGCCCAAGTTGCCGGCATTGCCGTGAAAACATAATAACGTTCCCGCCGTCGAAGACGCGGGGACATACCACCCATTCAAGGTGAATCCGTCAGCTGTTTTAAAATACACATCATCAAAATCAAGTCCGATATTCTTGGGAGTCATGGATAATAACCGGGTCGGCAAAAAGATGCTGCGGCTTTCTATATACCGGACAAAAAGGACAAAACCAACACCACAAAGAATAATAATGATCAAAATTTTCATAAGCTTATCATTCAACCGCTTGTTCCAAAATTAACCGAATATCATCTTTTATACGCTAAACCTCACGTGCATGATATCGCCGTCTTGGACCACGTAGTCTTTCCCTTTCAACAAGAGTTTCCCGGCCTCTTTCAATTTCGCTTCACTGCCGAGACTCACCAAATCTTCATAACGCATAATCTCTGCCCGGATAAATCCCCGTTCTAAATCCGAATGAATAACGCCGGCCGCCTGCGGAGCCAATGAATTCCGTTTCGTGGTCCAGGCTCTCACTTCATCTTCGCCAACAGTAAAAAATGAGATCAACCCCAAGGTTTCATAGCAAAGCCGTGTCAACTGGCTAAGGGCGGATTCTTTAATATTAAGATCTTTTAAAAACGCCTCTTGTTCTTCGGGCGCTAAAGAGGCCAATTCAGCCTCGATCTTAGCGGAAATCTGCATGACTTTGATACCAAACGTTTTGTATTTATCCTCAAGGGTTTTGACCAAGCTCTGATCAGCCAACTGATCTTCCCCCACATTTAATACTAAAATGATTGTTTTTTGCGTAAGGAACTGATATGTCGAAGTCAGTTTTCGCTCATCTTCCGTCAAGGGAAGAGTATTCAATGGCTGATTCTGATCTAATAGCCCCTTCATGCGAAGGAGAATCTCTTTTTCTTTGGCCTGACCGGGATTCGATTTGAATTTGAGCTCCTTCTCCATTCGTTCCAATCTTTTTTCGACAAGAATCAAATCACCCAAAATGAGTTCACTAAAAACATTTTCTGTGTCCCGCAAAGGGTTCACAGATCCTTCGACATGAAAAACCGATTCATCTTTGAAGGCCCTGACCACATGGCAGAGGGCATCGCATTTTTCCAAAGATTTTAAAAATTCACCGCTCGATACGGTTTCTTTATCAAAACGCGGCAAGGAAACAATATCAATCGTTGCAGGAACTTTTTTTTGCGGTTTGTACATTTCAACAAGACGGTCAAAACGGGGATCTCTGACCTTGGCGATCCCCATTTTAATCTCACCCTTACTGGGATCGATATTGAGAGGCATCTTCTCGCCGGTCAAGAGTTCAAAGAGTGTTTTTTTACCAACTTGGGGTAAACCGATAATGCCGATTTTCATGAACGAACACCTTGAGTGTTTTGGGAACTAGGCTGGGGTTCTAACGATTTCCTTTGAGGGATTAAGCTGGCCATGATACGAATGGCCTTGATGACCGTATCCATCTGACAGGGCTTGGTAATATAATGATCGGCTTCTAAGGCAAAACCCTTTTTCATGTCCTCCATTTGCCCTAAAGCTGAAATAATAATGACCGGCTGCCATTTCCCCGAGATGGGATTTTCTCTTAACTTCTTTAAGACCTCAAGTCCGTGCAGTTTGGGCATGACTAAATCCAAAATAATAATGTCTGGCGCTTCACTTTGAATTTTGTCCCAAGCCTCCTGACCGTCCGAGGCGGTCACAACCGAATATCCTTCGGAGGAAATCCATTTTTTCATAATCGCAAGGACATCGGTCTCATCTTCGGCAATCAGGATTTTCAAACTCATGGGGATTTATCCTTTATTCAAATTTTATTCGTCAAACTCTATGATTTTTTCTTGGCGGACGTATAATTGGCTAAATCATAAGCAATCGTTGTCGAAGGAACAGAATGGCGGTCAACTTTGACCTTCGCTTTTTGGAAAAACTCATAAGCTTGGGTGTCATGAAAATCTGCGAAGATAACAACCCGGACAATTCCTGCTGTAATCAAAGCCTTGGAACACGTCGTACACGGCATATTGGTAATATAGGCAGTCGCGGCTTCGACAGAGTGACCGCGTCTCGCGGCCTGAATCAGTGCGTTCATCTCGGCATGCACTGTCCGGATACAATGATTGTCTACAATCCAGCATCCGATATCTTCACAATGATCATCCCCGGGGATAGAACCATTATAACCAGTTGCAATCACATTTTTATTCTTGACCAAAACACATCCGCAATGCATCCGGGGGCAAGTCGAACGTTCGGAGGCCAACATGGCTAATTTCAAAAAATACTCATCCCAATCCGGTCTTCTTTTCATGAAACCATCTCCCTTTAGAAATTATAATGATATCATATTATCAAATCAGAGTGAGTTTGCAAGTCTTTCAATATTTCATCGGGGATGCTTCTTGATCCTCGCTAAAATTCGCCTCAACCCCTCCTGAAAAATAGACAAAGAAGGCAAAAGGCTCAAGACCATGTAAGATTCTTGATCAAAATCGAAGAAATAACCAGGATGGATGAATACATGGTCCTTTCTCAGAAACTCTAGAGCCCATTCGTCTTCGGACAGGATGTCCGGGAGCTTCAACACCGCATACCATCCCCCTTCGGCTTTCAAGAAAGAAACATTTTTCATCTCCGGTAAACTCTCTTGAATAAAATCGTAATTTTGTCGGAGGCGACTCAACATTTGTTCTTGAATCTCTGATCGGAGTAAAAGCCAATCGTGAATTGAATTCATGACCGGTGTGTTGACAGACAAATAAGTATCTAAAATGACCTCCAATCGTTCTAAGGCTTGGGCAACGGCTTTTTCGGGGCCGCTGACATGGGTCCAAGCTAATTTCATTTGAGGCAATCCTAACGTTTTCGAAGCCCCTCCCATGGTGAAGGTCAAAACAGAATCATTTTGAACCGTGCTAACAAATTTCTGAAAAGGTTCCTCAAGAGGAAAATCCCAAAAGACCTCATCAGAAATCAAGGCAAGGTTGTGGTCTTTAGCCAGACGGTTAATGGCTTCCAACTCATGAGATTTGATATAAGATCCCGTTGGATTATTAGGGTTAACTAAAATCAAAGCACGGGTATTCGCTCGAAGCAAAGAAACGATTTTCTCAGACTCTATTTTCCATCCGTCTCGATACGATAAAGGATAGGTTAAAATTTCGATGTCATTCAACTCGGCTAGATATTGAAAAAGCGGATAACTGGGGGTCGGAACAAGCACGGATTCCCCCGGATTCATTAATAAACGAAAAATAAAAGAATAGGATTCACTGGTTGAAGCGGAAAGAAAAATTTTTTCTGGGGTGACCGTGAAACCTTTGTCCGCATAATACTGAGCCACGGATTCACGGGCTTCCAAGGTTCCCAGGGGAGATGGGCGATAATCCAGATGAGATTCGGACCCAAGGCTTTTTAAGATTTTCGAAGAAGGATAGGAAAACTCACAGTGAGTCGGATTCGACTCAGTCAAATCCAAAATATCAGCGCCCTGCTGCTTTAAGCGTTCAAGCTCGGCCATCAATGGGTTCTTTTCAAATTCCCAATTTGTTCTTTGAGAAAACATGCTCATCTCTATCTCCCGAAGAATTCAAGTAAATGGGGCTTAGGCCCGCCCGGAAAACGGCGGGCCTAAGCCCCATTCTTTTTCAACCTAAAAACTTTTACGATTTCTCTTCTTTATCTTTAATCTTACCAATTTGATGATCGACCAAATATAATCCGCGACCGTCAATTCCGGCGAGTTTAATAATATCCATAATCGAATTGAACAGGGCTTCTTCTTCAACCTGCTCGGAAACATACCATTGCAAAAAATTGTTAGTCGCAAAATCCTTTTCATCCAGACTTTGCTCAACCAATTTATGAATAGATTTCGTAATAAATTTCTCGTGTTCCAAAGCGGACTCAAAGATCTGGGCTAATGATTTGAAGGTTGACGGAGGCTGTTTCAATTCAGGGACAATCGCATGCCCACCCACCTCATTGACATATTTGAAAAGCTTCATCATATGTTCGTTTTCTTCTTCAGCCTGGTTATATAAAAAGGCGGCTGACCCGCGCAAACCATTGACTTCGGCCCAAGAGGCCATGGCTAAATACAGGTTGGATGAATAACCTTCTTTCAGAATCTGGCCGTTCAAGGCCTCGCACATCTTTTTTGACAACATGACAAACTCCTTTCTATCTTTATTTTCATTTTTTCTTCTTGAGAGGAGAAATTATAACAAATTTCAAAATCTTCCTCAATGCTTTTTAACCCTCGGAGGATTTCTTTTCTGAAGCATTTTCACGCAAAACCCGGTCGAGCTCGGTTTCCATTTCCAAGAGCTTCTTCTCCAAGCGTTCATATTCTGATTTCGCCACCCATGTATTTTGTTCACTTTCTCTTTTCAAATCAGAATTTTCCTGTTTGAACTTCTCCAACTCCCGCCTGGTCGTTTCTACCACGGTTTCCAAACCGGCAATCTTGCCCGTCAGATCCTTGCGTTCCTTGTTCATCCGGGCTAATTCATCCTTTGTTTCCTTGAGTTCCGCTTCGATGCGAAGTTTCTGACTATAATGTTCTTCAGCTTCCTTTTCGGCCTTGGCGATGCCGTCTTTAAATTTTCGGATTTCATCGTCCTTGCGCCCAAAGGACCCCTGCTCTTTTTTGATCCACTCTTCCTGCTGGGCTAACTTTTCCTGGAGTTTCGTGTTCTTGATTTTTTCAACGGCAATTTCGCGCAGTTTCAGCTTCTGGTCCCTTTCCAATCTCAAAATATCTTCGCGCAAGGTATAAATATGCTTTTCAAGTTTTAACGAAACTCCTTTCCAGTCCTTCTCTAACTCTTGAGAAGATTTCTTCTTTTTTCTCTTGGTCACTTTTGCGACCTCATCAGGGAAAGCAATCCAAATGACCATAAGGACCACGATAATAAAAACAATAATTGAAACACTCAGGCTAAACGGCGACATCAATCAAATCCTTTCTCAATAACCAGGCTCACTATTTTTGCTTCAATAATTGATCTAAATTCTGCTGGGCAGCTTTAAATTGAGGATCAATTCTCACGGCTTCACGCCAAAGGCGTTCCGCCTCAGGGAGATTCCCCTTGTGCACATAACACAGTGCCAAATTACTTAAAGCCATCACATTATTTTTTTGAACCGCCAATGCCTTTTGAAAGAAAGGCTCTGCCATCTTGGCATTATTCTCTCGGAGATACAACGCCCCCACGTTATTGTATGTTGTGGCGTCCTGAGGATCCAGTTCCAAAACCTTCTTGTACTCGTTAATAGAAGAGTTTATCTCATCTTTGGCTTCATAGCAATGGGCTAAATCAAAATGAATTTCTTTAATAAATTGCAAATAGAAATCTTTTGTCGGTGTCGTTCGGGCATTCTCAACATAGCGGCTCATGATATTGAGTGCCGTTTGATATTCGACAATGGCCTTATCCACCTCCCCATGAAAGTAATAAGCCCTGGCCAAAAGGATTCGAAGACGTCCGAAATCCTTTTCAAATAGAACCGCCCGTTTAAAGAGAGGGATCTCTCCTCTCCAATAACGATTTTGTTCGGCAGTGATCTGTATCCAAATCAAAACAAAAATACAAAAAATGATCCAAAAAGCTCGACGGGTCTTTCCTTTAAAAAATTTTTGAGAAAAATTATCGATGACTATGACCACAAACAGGGCAAATCCAATTAACGGGAGGTAAAGGAAATGTTCCGACGTCAAAATGAAAGAATATTCATTAACCATCGGAAAAATGTTCAAAACCGGCAAAAGGCAAATAAAAAACCACCCCAAGGCAAAAAGTGAAATACGTCGATGTTCTCTCGGAAGGAACCGCAATAAGACAGCAATCCCCAGCAATATAATAACAAAAATCACCGTAGGCCAAAGCCATGGGGATAAAATATTTGCACACCGATAATAATGAAGGTCAACGGGCAGAATGATAACTCGCCAATACATCAAAATGGTCACAGGAATCGATAATATCCTTAAAAAGAATTCGTGATCAAAATTAAAGGGCGTCGGCTTTAAAAAAAGATATCGCATTCCAAGATAAAAACCCAGAAGGATAAAGAACCCCCATAAACGGGCAGCCCTCTTTCGCCAAGCATGAGTGTCTTCAGGGCCAAATAAAAATTCATAAAAAAGGATCAAAAAAGGCACGATCACGGCCTGCTCTTTGGTCAAAAGCCCCAAAAAAAAGAAAATCTGGGACAACAAAAGTCTCGATGGATCTTGCCTCTTTTTCTCCCGGGCCCAAGCTTGATAAAAGAAAAGACTTAAGAGACAAAATAGCGAGACTAAAAGATTCGATATTCCGACGATAGCTGCGACCGATTCGCTTTGAACCGGGTGAACGAAAAATATTAAGGCCACAGCGAAGGCAATTTTTTTTTGTTTCACTACAAACGAAAAAAAAGAAAAAACAAGAATTGCGTTTAATAAATGGATGAGGACATTAACAAGATGAAAACCGTGCGGATTCAACCCAAACAAGAGATATTGAAGCCTATAAATTATTTCGAGAATTGGCCGATAATAAACATTAACGATTCCCCTCGGCGCATTAAATTGAAAGGGATTTAAAAAAATATCTTTTAGATTGGTCCACTCTTTTATGTGGGGATTATTCTGAATAAAAACAATGTCATCATGGACAAAGGGATGAAAAATAGCGCTAAAAAAATAGGCCAGAAATCCGAAAATAAAAAAAAGAATGACAACTTCCGGTAAGCCATACTCTTTCAATCTATCCTTGTTGTGAGGACGAATACAATTTCCCATCAGGGTTAAAATGTTTATTATTTCGTGACCCAGCGGCCGCCTTCATCCTGGACCTTCTCCCCGGCCTTGGCTTTGTCCCGTTGAACCTGACCAAAAACTTTTTCGATGGTCCCTAGGGCATTTTGTAAATTATTCTGTTCTTCTATCGCTCGATAAATCAACTTTCGGTCTTTGTTTTCAGCATTGACAAGCGATTCGCCACCACCACCCTTTTTTAAGACTTCAACATATCCTTGGTTGTTTTCCCCGACAACACCCTGCGCTTTTAGCTCTTGAAGCTCTGAAAACCTGGCCTTACGGTTATCTAAAGCGGACTTGACCGACGGCGTGATTTCCCTGAGGTCATATTTCTGCTGCGCCTTAACTTCTAATCCATAAATCCCGAAAAATAAAGTGAGCACGATACTCATAAAAAATAATTTCATAAATACTTTATTCATTTAGAACCTCCTGATTTGGTCTGCAAATTGGCTTGGGGGGCTTCGCCGCTGACATAATCTTCGATGTTCGTCGCGGTTTCTTTTAAACCTTTGATATCGATGGTGACATGCGCATTGATCGTAATCGGCCGATTGGGGTCTCCCACCGCCTTAACGGTACATCCTTGAAACATTAAGAGTCCCATCAGCCCACCTAAAACCCAAACACCCTGGTGTCCTTTTTTCATAACTCCTCCTTAATTAGAAAACGCCTGAAAATATTTGAACCAGCGGCCCAATCCTCCCTCAACATTCACTTCGACTTCCAAATGGATATCCAGATTGAACTTTCGGCTTTCCAAATTAATCCTATTAACCAATTGATCCTCTTTCAAGCTTTGCATCGAAATCTCGGCTTTTTCCAACAACACATCGCCATTTGTTTTGATAAGCTTTTCCAAATCTTTGCGTTGTTGACTTTGCGGGATATGCTGAAGGATGAACCCTAACAAAGAGGCCTTTATTTTACCGCCGGAAGCCATGGAAAAGTTGGCAGAAAGACCTTTCACGTTTTCGATGTCTCCCCTGATTTTCAAATCTCCGGCAAACGAACCTTGAAAGGACGAAAACAACGTGTCATTAGCCCGACGAAGGCTCTGGCTCTCAAGATCCACGACAACAGCGTCTATACTATAAGTCACTCCCTTAGCAAAATCCAGAAAAATCTGGCCTTGAATCTGACCGTCATAGGCCGAACCAATCAAATGTTTCATTTCCATCTTTTGAACATCTCCCACCAGATCCCCGGTGATCTGAGATATTTCATAAGAATTGATTTTGATCTCATCAACATGAAAAACCCCTTTAACCTCCTGAAAGTGTATCTCCCGAAAATAAACCTTGCCATTAAAATCGATTCCTCTCATATCAAAAACAGGGGACTGGGCGCTTCCTTTCAAAATATGAAGATCGATGCCTTCGGCATTAAAAAATGAAAAAAGACGTTTAGCCCCCATTTCATTGATTCGATATGTCTGGCGTTCATCGTCTTTTCTAAGAACAATCTCAAGATCACGCCATTGAATCTGGTCAGGGAATTGGAAATGTTGTGATTGGCATTTGACTGTTTCGACCGCAAAGTCGCGCAATTGATTTTTTAAAACACCAGGGAGGATCTTTTCAACAAAAAACGTCGTGTTGAGCAAGAAATACAGTCCTAAAAGAATAATCAAAGAAAGACCAAGCAGAATCAGTGAAATTTTTTTAAGCATGTGATGTGTTCGCCCGAGGAATGAATGGCTTTTTCAAGATAACAAACGGAATGGAAAATCAAAATTTATGTTTTTTTTTGCTTCTTTAACTCGACCAGATATCCGCGCAAACGTTCAATTTCTCCCTGAGCCTGTTGTAAGGTTTCGGGAAAACCTGTCACATCTTGACTTTTTCCCATGTTTTCAATCTGAATAAACAAAGCGTTAATCCGCTTTGCGGCCAAATTCGCCGAGGACCCCTTCAGCGCATGGGAAACCTCTTTAATCTGATTGAAATCTTTATTTTCAGCCGCGGATTTAAGGGCTAACAATTTTTGAGGACAATCTTCTAAAAAGATCTCAATCAATTCGAGCAAAAGTTCCCAATCATCCTGGACCCTTTCGAGCACTTCAGGCAAATCGAGGATATCGTCGTTCATGGCGCTCCTTTTTTAAAATAAAATTTCTCAATTAATCCAAAAAGTTTCATCCGGTCGATCGGCTTAGACACATATCCATCCATCCCGGCGGAAAGACATTTCTGCTCATCCCCTTCCATGGCGTGGGCCGTCATGGCAATAATCGGGATATGCCGTCCTGATGTCTTTTCATTTTCGCGGATTTGCTGGGTCGCTTTCCACCCGTCTAAAACCGGCATCTGAACATCCATTAAAATCACATCAAACTCTTGCTTTTGCAGAATATCAAGAACTTGCTGACCATTCTCAACAGCTGTCACAGGCCACCCTTGCTTTTCCAACATCTTGACCGCAATTTTAAGATTAATCAGATTATCTTCGGCAATCAAAATTTTAATCGGGGAGGTCTGAGGTTGAGGAACCGTTGGTTTCGCCAACGACTCAACAGGAGACTTAGACAATGTCTCCTCCTTTTCTTCAGTAAGTTCAATCGTCAGAGGCTTAAGCTGGGCCTTTTTTCGAATCTTGAGTTTGACCGTAAAATAAAAACGGCTGCCCTGGCCCACCTCGCTTTCAACGCCGATATGCCCATTCATCATCTCCACAAGGCGTTTGGAAATGGCCAATCCTAAGCCTGTCCCGCCATATTTGCGCGTGGTGGAATCATCGGCTTGAGTAAACGGTTCAAAAATCATGTCTTGTTTTTCTCGGGGGATCCCAATCCCGGTGTCGGTCACGGAAAACATAAATTCGCCTTCGTCTTCTTTCCGGTTGACCAGAGACGCTTTTAATTCAACAAATCCTTTCGATGTGAACTTAATGGCATTATTAATTAAATTGATAATGATTTGGCGTAATCGAATGGGGTCTCCTTGCAAGGCATCCGGGACATTATCGTCGATCACTAATCGCAGATCCAAATTCTTTTTTCTGGCCAAGACCGCCAACCCTTTTTGAACGCTGAGAAGAACATTGTGCAGATTAAATTCAATCGATTCCAAATTAATCTTCCCGGCTTCCACCCGGGACAAATCGAGGATATCATTCAAAAGGCTTAAAAGGTTATCGGCGGCATCTTTGGCGGTCTTCAAGTTATCGGCTTGCTCATCATTTAAATCCGTGTCTAACGTCATATCAATCATGCCGATAATCGCATTCATGGGAGTACGGACCTCATGGGACATGTTTGCCAAGAACATACTTTTTGCGATACTAGCTTCTTCCGCGGCCATCTTGGCCTGTAATAAAGTCTGCTGAATCCGTTTGAATTCCGTAATGTCCTGAAACATCCCGACAGATCCGAGGATATCGCCGTTGGTATCTTTCAAGATATTGACCGACAAACCGACATCAATGATCTTCCCGTCTTTTCTGATGACCTTTGTTTCCAATTGATAGCGGGCGCCTGATTTACGAATATTTTCCCGCCGGATTTTCTGCCATTCCTCTTTCGGATAAAGGGAGCTCACCGGCTTCATATATAAATCTTTGCGTTTCATCCCCAAAAGTTGTTCAGTAAATTTATTCCAGGAAATAATCCGTTCTTCTTGGTCGGTCAAGGTAATGGCGGCCGCAGAATGGTCGAGAATGATGCGTGTTTTGTTTTCCGATTCTTTGAGTTTACGTTCCGCAATTTTTTGTTGCGTGATATCCCTCATGATGCCAATCGCACCGGTAATATTTCCGGCATAGTCTTTCAAGATAGAAACGGAAAGATTCACTTCAACGATATTTCCATTCTTATCGATAATCTTTGTTTCTATCCCGGACAATAAGCCTTTGCGTCGAATCCGCAACGAGCGAAGACGGCGCCATTCGGCGGGAGGATATAGGTCTTTAACCGCCTTGTTAAATAAATCTTTCTTTTCCATGCCCAGCATTGTTTCGGTAAAAGGATTCCAAGCGATTATTTTTTCGTCTTTATTGGTGACCGTGATCGCTAAAGCTGAATTATCGAAAACCACCCGAAAGATTTCCCGGGATTCCAACAATTCTTTCTCGACGCGTTTACGAAATGAAATATCTTCAATAACACCGTCAATCCATTGGATTTTCCCCTGGCCCCCTTTCACTGCAAAAGCCGTCATCGAACACCAAACGAAATGTCCATCTTTTCTTTTTAAACGGACCTCTTCATTCTTAACGAGGCCCCGTTCGGCAATTTTATTGTTCAAAGAACGAAAATAGCCAGAATCTTCAAAAATTTCACTGACACGCATTCTCAATATTTTATCGCAAGGGTATCCTAAGATATCTGCCAATGATGAGTTTACATAAAAAAACTTGGCCTGGGAACCCGCCGAACAACGATAAATACCCGTTTTTAGATTATCAAGAAATGCGGTGAGATCGAAATGTTTATGTTTACTTGTCTGTTTCACTGTCTATGTGGTCAATTGATGGGGCTTTTCGGAATCGAATGTTTTTGACTAACGCACAGAGGGCAAAAAAACCGTTAATGACAGCTAATCCTATCATGCAAATGTACATAATAGGCATCCACCCTTTCTCCAAGTCAGGAGGACGCTGGACACTGGTGATGTAAGCCGTAATAATTAAGATGATGACAATCGAACATCCTGCGAGAAAAAAGACGGATAAGGCAAATAAAAAAGTAATCAGCACAACAATGAGATTATAGACGAGGAGATTGCCTTTAGCGATCTTGCTGGCCGCTATCCCAATCCGTTCCATCTTGACTCCTCTAGGTTTTTTAGAATATCACCTTTAAAACTTACTTCTGACCGTATTTCCTCGCGGCAATGGCAATTTCTTCTTTCACCGCGTTCAAACGATCTTCAAGATAAGGATGAGACCGCAAGAGGAGTGGCCCTTGTGGCCCCTTCGATTCCTTTTGAAGCGCTTCTAAAGTTTGTATCATACCATTAAGATCATAACCTGCCAAGTACATATATTTAATCGCTAAACGATCCGCTTCATATTCATCCTGGCGGCTGTAGGCGGACAGGGCAAGATTCATCCCGACATCCGAGGCCATTTGCGCCGTCGCCCGGGCACTCTCTCCCATATTGACCTGGCTTAACACAAGGGCCCCAATCAAATTATATCCCATGGACGCTTGAAACTTCTTGACGGTATGACGAGCGGCACAATGACCGATTTCATGCCCAATGACGGCAGCAATCGCGTCATCAGATGGGATCTTATCCAAAAGCCCGCTAAAAACATAAATGCTGCCCCCGGGAATCGTAAAAGCATTAACTTCCTTTTTCTCAACCACATAAAAGTTATAAACATAATCCTGACGGTCAGAAATCGCCGCGAGTTTTTGGCCGATTTGCCGAACACGAACCTCAAGATCCTTTTTCGTGGACAGACCGTATTCTTTGACGATTTGGGAGTGAAGACTCCTGCCCATATCGACTTCCATACTGGTCGGAATCATAATAAATTCCCGACGACCGGTCGCGGTATTAAAGGTGGCGCAACCCACAATAAAGAGAAAAAAGATTCCGGTGAAAAAAATTGCTGATTTTCTGAAAAAGTCTAAGCACAAAGGATTTTTCATCGTTCAAATCTCACGATTTTTTCCCACCACAGATGGGGATCCCATTTTCTTAATTCTTTCCACAAATTCTTGGCACTTTTTGTCTTCAAAAATTGAGGGGCAATCCGAAGAAACTTACGCGCGACCAAATGTCCTGCCGCCAAATATTCTTTGGCTTGAACTAAACATTCCAAGATGTCCGCATCACGGGCCACCCGGCTTTCTTTTGTGTTTTGACGATCATAATCGCGTCTTAACTGTTCTAATTCTGTGCGGATAGCCGGCATTAAAGGAAAAATCTGATCCTGAAACACTTTCGTCTCGGCCTCTTTAAAATCGATATAATAATGCCCCATCTTATGCAAATCATTGATCCGCGACTCGTGAATGTCATTAAACAAACACATGATGGTCGTTTTGTAAGGGTCGATTTTTTCCATATGCGCCAAGTAATATCCAATCACCGCGCACCGAAAACAATGGTCAGCGACACTTTCCGGATTCTCGATGCCGGCAACCCACCAGCCGCTGCGCTTGACGCGTTTCAGGAGTCCTGCTTCCGCGAAAAGGTTGAGGGCCGCTTTCGAAGGATTATTCTGGTTTTCTTTTCTGACTTTTTTGTTTTTTGATTTCATAGCAAAAAATTGTCATGGCTTGAGCGACATTAAACGATAATCGGGGTTGCCTCATCGGGATCGTTAATGCCAAATCGAGACGCTTACGGATGACATCGCGAATACCGCTATGTTCAGATCCCATGACCAAGCCCAAAGGAAACGGCAAGGTCACGTCCATCAAATTTTTTCCGCCCTCGACAACGGCCCCGGCGATCCAAAACCCTTTTTCCTTGGCTAAATCCAGGGCTTGAGCGAGGTTTGGTACCTTGGCGATTTGAATATAATTATCTCCTCCCGAGGCAACACGCAACACCGCCTCGGTCACGGACACGGATTCTCTTTCCGGCAAGACCAAGGAAAAATCCCCAAGGCAAGCGAGGCTTCGAATAACAACCCCTAAGTTTTGTGGATCCTGCACATTGTCTAAAAAAACAAGGGATTGTTTTTTTTCCAGAACTATCTCCAAAAGGTCCTGATAGGGCGTATATCCAAAATCATCGATATCTGCCAAGATCCCCTGCGTTTTAAGGCTTCTGCCCATTTTGATGATCTTGGAAACAGGGACCGAATAAACCGAGACCCCCCATTTCCGGGCTTTCTGGCGGATATACCCCTCGTCGACATGCCCTTCCTGCAAATAAATGGCGTGAATCGACTTGGGATTAGATTTCATTCGTTCGATAATCGGATTTTTTCCGTAAATGCGCATCATAATCGTCAAAGATTTTTTTAAGGATGAATAATTTGTTCCCGCTCTTGGACCTCTTGCGTATAGGTATCGTCAATCTGCTTTTTCTTTTCAAGATAATCAGCGTAAGAAAGACTGCCCTTCAAATATGAACTTTCTAATTCATTCAACTGCTGTTGATATCGAGTGTAATGGGGATCCCTCATTAAGCGCTCAAAATCATCCGGAAAATAATGGCACCCTATCAGGGTGATCAAAACGAAAGCCATAAAAAATTTCCGAAACATAATGACGTTTCCTCTCCTTCCTGTCCCATTAAAACCCATAATAATCATTGATATACGGCATTGCAAGACTCGCGATCCCGGCAATAATAATCGTAATAGAAAATAAAATCGTCAGAACATCCGTGATCCGCTCGAAAGGATTTCTTTTCTCGCACAAATCATAATAGGCACTTTTCAATCCTTTCTTTTTCTTCTCAGCGCCGGAAATCCGGAAACCAAATTCGTTTTTCGCGATTTCGCCGTTACGGATTTGCTGGATGACCTGGGTGTATTCTTTATTATAATCGCATTCTGTCTTAGGATGTAAATTTTCCCTTAGGAACATGCGAATCTTGCATTGACACACCGGGCAATAGCCCCCATAAAGCATACGGAAGAACAGCGTGTCCACCAGATCAACGAGAACCCAGGGAATTTTTAAAAAAGACGTCATGCGCAAAGGCTCAATTAAAAAACGGCGGAATTTGTTTCCGATCTTATATTCTTGCCGATGGAATAAATAAGAGAACAAAAATGAACGGGAGCGAAAATAACTTCCCATCAAATATTCAACCCGCTCGGAAGAATCGCTCCCCCCTTCGCGCTGGACTTTTGCCTTAAAAATCTTTTTTTCTTTTGTAAAAAGAGCATCAACGGCACTGGCATACATCAGCCCCGAGTCACAATAGATACAATGTGTTCGCGAGTCATCTTCATACGTGACAAAACATCGAACACACTTTTTCATATTGGCCGCCGTTTGATCTTATTTTTTGATTTTTAATCCCAGATAAAAAATCGGTTTTAAGATACTCCACCAACCCGTAATCGGAGCCATCTTGGTGTAACCTAATCTCTTCGGTGGATAAATCTTGGTCACGGGGACCTCTTTCACCTTATATCCCAATTGGAGCGCTTTAAAAAAAACATACGGTTCAAGCTCATAATGGTCCAACCACGGCTGATCGATCTGAATCCTCTCATCATCAAACAGAGAAAGCCGCATTGCCCGAAAACCATTGGTGCTGTCGGTAATGGGCTTGCCTGTAAACAACGAAAACAATAACGGATGAAGCCGTGTCGCCAGCTTTCGATAGGCGGGCATATCGCCGCCAATCCGTTGGCCTTCGAAATAGCGAGATCCCTGAACGAAATCATAGCCCTCCCGAAGAATGGGCGCGACTAAACGCGGAGCTTCTTCAAAACGATCTTTGTCATTCCCGGCCATGATGATCAAAATCTCATAGCCTTTTTCCCGGGCGAAACGAATCGCCGTGCGGATGGCCGCCCCAACGCCACGACGATCAGGATGTTTGATGGTCTGAATTCGACAATGGGCATAACTTTTGATGATATCGGTCGTTTCATCGGTAGAACCGTCATCCACGATTAAATAGTCAAACTCAGGAAACAGCGAGCTGTGAATAAACTTTTCAATGACACTTTTAATCTTAACATTTTCATTATAAGCAACGGGAGCGACAAGGACTTTATTCATCGGGTTCTTGGGTTATCGGGGATCGAAAAATGAGGAAAATATTATACTCTGAGTTTTAATCCCTTCCCATCCAGGGTATATTCTTTACCGCAATCACAACGATACGTCGGATTTAATTTCTTTCCACAACAACAGGCGTAACCCACAAATCGGGCCGGTGTTCCAACGACCAAGGCAAAATCAGGAACATTTTTTGTTACAACACTACCCGCACCTACAAAAGCATATTGGCCAATCGTAATTCCGCAAAGGATGGTGGCATTGGCCCCAATGGTGGCGCCCTTTTTCACCAAAGTCTTTTCCAAAACCCATGGATTGGTGCGATGGCTCCGGGGATGGCGATCATTAATAAACGCCGTATTGGCCCCGCAGAAAACATCATCTTCCAAGGTGATTCCGTTAAAAACATTGACACCATTTTTGAGGGTGACATGATTTCCAATGACAACGCCTTTTTCCACATAACAACCGTCGCAGATATTACAATTTTGACCGATCGTGGTGCCTCCTTCAATATTGGCAAAAGCCCAAATACGTGTTCCTTCTCCAATCTTCGCTAAAGGGGAAACAAGGGCTTTTTCATGCTGAAAATGGCTCATGATAAAATGGAGACCTCCCTACCCCCGTTATCAATCGATTCCTGTATCGCGCATAAGGTTTTCACAACATCCAAACCTTTTTGGGCATCGGAAAGCGTTGGAAGCTGATTTTTCTCAATGCAGTCAATAAAATATTGATTCTGTGATTTTAATGGCTCAGAAGCTGATACCTTGGGGATAGTAATGCTCCCTTCCTTGGAAAGAAGTTGAAATTCTCCGTAAGTTTGATAGAACGTGGCCGTCCGCTCAACATGCTTATCATAAAGACGAATGGGGCCGACGTTATCCAAATCATCCCACGCAATCATTTTTTTATCGCCAACAATCGTAATCTGACGGACCTTCTTGGGATCAAGCCAACTGACGTGAATGCTGACCAAAATCTTGTTCGGATAGGTGAGTGTTGCAAAAGCAACATCTTCCAAATGGTCCCCTAAATATTTCTGTCCCCGGCCTGCGACACTCAAAGGACAGGCATCAAAAAGATAATTAAAGATCGAAATGTCGTGAGGGGCTAAGTCCCAAAGGGCATTGACATCATATCGAAACGGCCCCAAATTCGTACGTTCGCAATGGGCATAATAAATGGTGCCCAGTTCTTTGGCTTTCAAATATTCTTTAAGACGGACAATGCCCGTATTAAAAATAAAAACATGCCCAACCATCAGAATTTTCTTCTTTTGGTCAGCTAATATCTTGAGTTCTTGGCACTCAGAAACCGTAAGGGCCAAAGGTTTTTCGCACAAGACGTGTTTATCATGCTCCAAGGCTTCTTTCGTAAGAGAAAAATGCGTATTGGTCGGAGTGGCAATACAAACAGCGTCTATTCCTTTATTATTTAATATGTCTTGATAACGCAGGGTCGTTTCAACTTCAGGAAACATGGTTTTGATGGATTTCAAACGATCTTCGCTTAAGTCTGCACACATCAAGACCTTTGATTTGGGAATCTGTGAAAAAACCCGGATATGATTGGGACCCCAATGCCCTGCGCCAATGATGCCAATATTAACCACAAAATCCTCCTTGATTACCGTCTATTGAGTCAGTTCAGATTATATATGATAATGACAAAAAAGGCATTAATAAAAATAAAAAACTCATTTTCGGAAGAGATTTTATTTAAGTTGAAATCCCTCTTCCCCTGTGTAGAATGTATGTGAAAGGCGACAGGTTCTCTATGCTCAAAACCTTCTTCCCTATCGTAAAAAAAATTTTTAAAGAACACCCGTGGCGTTATTCCTTATTTTGCGTATTAACACTGGGGTTGATTCTTTTCAATTTTTTCTTCTTTTTACCGACCGCTTGGTCGAACATTCAGTTCCGCAAACATGTCCCTTTCGGGTTCTCTGGATTTAAATTTGTCGGATTACACGATGAATTCCGTAATATACGTTATGTGGGCTATTACACGGACAAAGACATGTCCCTCAATCAAAATGCGGCCCAATTCGCTCAGGCGCAATATGTCTTGGCTCCGGTTATCCTCGATTTGAACAATGTGGAGCGTGAGTTCCTCATTTTTGATTGCACAAGCGAAGCAAAGGCTTTGGAAAAAATCAAAGAAATCAAGGCCTTACCGCTCAAAAAGAATCAATTTGGAATTATCCTCGCGAGAAAATTCAAATGATGATCTTATTTCCCTACTTTATTTCTTTCCTGACCGGATATTTATTGCTCCGGGCCCTTTTCGTGAAAGAAAAACCGCTCGACCTTTTATCAGAAATTTTCCTCGGATTCGGTTTGGGATTAGGATTAAACGCCTCTCTCACCTTTTTAAGCTTTACGTTCTCGGGACATTTTGACCGGATCACGATCATGACCCTCAATTTGATTGTATTTTTTCTGATGATCGGATTAACGACCTATCGCTATCATCGCCATCAAGAAAAATTTTTTAATTTTCAAGATTTTAAGTATCCGTCGATGCTCATTCATTTGGCCATCAGCGCGATGATTTTAGGGATTTTGATAATTTTTGCCCGAACCTATCCTTTCGGAGGGTGGGATGCCTGGTCATGCTGGAACCTAAAGTCCAAATTCCTTTTTGAAGCAAAAGACTGGAAGATCATGTTCGATCCTCTTTTGTGGCGGGCAAGCCCTCATTATCCTCTATTGCTTCCTATGATGAATGTGTGGGGTTGGAGCCTCCTAAAGAACCCATCCTCCTTAGGGCCTTTATGGACCTCCGTCATTTTTTCTTTCATGACACTGGGATTGCTCTTTGTCAGCTTAAGAAAATTTTCCAACATGATGTTCGCTTGTCTAGCCCCACTCCTCATCATATTTATTCCGTTTTATCTGATTCTTGCCACCAGTCAATATGCTGATATCGTGGTGAGCTATTATCTTTTAGGGGCATTCTTTTGTTTTCTTCTTGGCCTCAAGACTCGGGAAGCAAAGTTTGGATTCTTAAGCGGGGCCTTTATCGGATTATTGAGCTTCACCAAAAGCGAAGGAATGATCGCCGCTGTGATCTTAACAGGTCTTTTGTTGATCTATCTTCTATGGATCGCCAAAAATTTTAGACTGGCCGGCTATCTCTTAGCAGGGCTCGTCGCGTTTGGCTTGCCGACGATGATTTTTCAAATCTTTTTTGCACCGGAGAACCAAACGTTCATCAATGGATTGGGGGCAACGGCGAAACCCTCCACGGTTGACCGGCTCAAAGTTGTTCTTTTAGGATTTTACTTCGAATTCATCAACGCAAAATGGCGGGGGATCTGGCTCCTTTTATTGGCAGGGCTTCTTTTAAATCCAAAAGAATGCTTTAAAAAAGAGCAGCTCCTTTTCCCGATATTCCTGATGAGTTATCTTTGTATCGTTGGATTTTACTATTATGTGAATACGTATTTTGAGATTATTTGGTGGGTAACCGTAACACTGAATCGAATTCTATTCTCGATCTTGCCGATTTTTGTGGTGTGGATCCTCACCTCTGCAGGAAAAACAACGCATCAACACAAATAACCTTTTCCTAAAAATCCTTTACAAAAAACCAAGCTATAACCGTTCAATCTTAAGAATTTTATATTTCAGGACACCGGCCGGGACTTGGATCTCAACGACTTCATCCACCGCATGTCCCAAAAGGGCCTTTCCGATAGGCGAAAGGATCGAGATTTTATTCTCTTCATAATTGGCTTCTTCCGCCGAGACAAGGGTATATTTCAATTCTTCGTCCACATCTAAATCTTTTAAAGTGGCTGTGGCTCCGATAAAAATTTTATCGGTCGGGATGGCACTCTTATCAATAATCCTGGCCCGAGAAAGACGGGACTCTAAATCCGCAATTTTGGCCTCATTATGGGCCTGCGCGTCTTTGGCCGCGTCATATTCGGCATTCTCGGACAAGTCTCCCAAGAGCCTCGCGGCGCCAATCGCTTTCGCGATTTTCTGACGTTCCTTTGTCTTTAACCGTTCTAACTCGTCCCGAAGCTTCTGAAAGCCTTCCGGAGACAAATAAATCTCATCAGCCATGATTCTCCTTCAAGGTCTTTAAATGATTCAACAAAAATTTAAAACGATTACATGTTCTGTACGGCCTTCTGGATCAAAGGAAGGATCTCTTGCACTTCGCTCTTCGTTAGTCGTCCCATCTTTGTAAAACGCCAATCTTCATCGGTCTTATTTTCCCGGGTGATTTGGAGTTTCTTTTCCCCATTATTATAGGAAAAAACACCGATAGTAATCCGCGTATCTCCGAATTCTTTCATGTCTTTGAAAACCTGAACATCCAATGATTGATTATACGGCATTGCCCACTCCTTGTTGTTGGGTTAAACTCAAAATCTGTTATCTAGGAAAGACCCGGGATATCAAATCCGGTCAAATTACGCATCTTTTGAGCAGCTAAAGCCTGGGATTTTTTGACCGCTGCGTTGAGACTGCGCAAAAGATCCGTTTCGAACCGGGTTTTATTTTCGGCGTTTAAAAGGTTCGGCTCCACTGTGACCGAACGAAAATTCTGAGCGCCGTCAATCGTGACCGTGATCCCCCGCACATCGCTCACATCAATTGTCGTTGATTCGAGCTCCCGCTTGAGCTGTTCCGCCTGTCGTTTGACTTCCATCAATTGTTTTAATTTATCAATCATTCATAACTCACTTTCATTTTAAAGCTTTTAAGGTCCTACCTCATCCGATAAGCTAAATCAAATAATGTCGAAACTAAAAAAGATTTCAAGAATATCACAATCAAAAACGCAATTAATGGTGAAAAATCAATCGCCATCATGGGCAACAACCGACGGATCGGATGCAAAATCGGCTCTGTTGTTTGGTAAAGGAACTGGACCAGGGGATTGAAGGGGTCCGGACTGACCCAACTGATAATCGCCCTGATCAGGATCAACCAATAAAGGACAGTTAATAGAATACTCAAAATCTGCGCCAAGGCAATAAGTAAGTTTGAAAAAACAAACACGCCAATCCCTCCTTTTAGAAAATCTTGAATAAATCTCCGTCGATGATCCTCTGTTCAATACGGTCAAGCATCCGCTTAAATGTTTTGGACGTGCTACGCATTTCTTCCACCATCCCATCAATCGCTTCGGATGTTTGGCTCAGCGATACCGCGGACCGTTGAAACGTGGCGACAATATTCTGGACATCCAAGGGATCTTCCCCCAAGATAGGAAGCGTTAGATCAATGGCTTCCCCGGTTTGGTTCGTGCTGATTTCAATGAGCTTGCCTCCCAATAACCCCTCGGTCTTGATAGAGACCTTCTCGCTGCGTTCCAATTGTTTACGGAAGCGACTAAAGACCTTCAGGGTCAAGGCCACCCCCCGGCCTTCAATTTTTTTATCTAAAAAATCGATCCGGGAAACCGTTCCGACATTCACCCCCGAAAGCCGAATGGGGGCCCCGACCGAAATCCCTCCGACATCCTTGAAAAGGATTTTCACCGGCTCCACCAACTCAAACTTCATATCCTCGGGCAGGCCGCCGGCATTATGGTGGGCCTTGATGCCCTTTTCACTTTCCAGAATATCGGGCCAGATGGTGCCCTGAGCCAGGAAATCGATGCCGTCCAGCTTCCGGGCTTCCTCGGCGAAAACCTCGATAAACTCGCCGCCGATGATCTTACGCTTGGTCTCCGGATCGGAAACCCCTGCAAGCTTGCCCAGGAACCGGTCCACAGCGTCCACATAAATGAGGTTCGCATCCATCTGGTTGCGGAACACCTGGATGACCTGCTCCGGCTCTCCCTTGCGCAGCAGGCCGTGGTTCACATGGACGCAGACCAGTTGCTTGCCGATGGCCTTAATGAGCAGCGCCGCCACCACAGAGGAGTCCACGCCGCCGGACAGTGCCAGCAGC
>CAZAPN010000005.1:0-21142 GCA_964487145.1 uncultured Planctomycetales bacterium
CTGATTATCTGAACGGCTATGCCTATACCGTTATCCTGGACCATGCCGACGGGTATTTTACGGTCTATTCTCAAAATTCATCGCTTTTAACGAGGGTCGGTGACCACATCAAGAAAGGCTCCCCTTTGGCCATGGCCGGGGAAGGGAGTGGTTCTGGCCTTTGCCATTTCGAAGTTCGGAAAAAAGAAACAGCTCAAAATCCGTTATATTATTTGCCATGAATTTGATTCATTTAGAAAATAATTTTTTCGGTCGCAAGACGATTCTTGATCTCTTAACGAGACGGGTGATTGACCTCAAAGAAGGGTATCGCCAAAATCTCGCTTTTTTGGGAGATCGATTTATCGGAAAAAGTTTCCTGCTTCAGAAATTCTCCTCCAGCCTTGAAGATTCCGATATCATTGAGATTTACGTCGATTTGGACCATAAAGATTTCTATTATTTTTTCCATAAGATGGCCGGTTGTCTTCTTTATGGGTTTTGTAAGTCCAAGAAGCTTCCTTTGGATCAGGACCTCAATCTTCTTCTGGAAAATGCAAAGAAATATATTCCTCAGACCGTCGAAGAAATCAAGCGGATTCGGACCAATCTCTTGAAAGGCAAAGTCACGGAATCTTACCGCGATCTCATTTCTCTTCCTCAGGTGTTTACCGTGGAGTCCGGGAAATTTTGCATGATCATCTTGGATGAATTTCATAATTTAGAGAATTTTGGAATTCCTGAAGTCTTTCGCGATCTGGGCAAATCCATCATGACCCAACGGCGGTGCATTTATATTGTCACAAGTTCTTTGAACGGGCTGGCAAGGACCATCCTTTCCGAGAAGCTGTCGCTTTTATTTGGGCACTTTGAAATTTTAAATATCACCCCCTTTGACGTGAAGACCAGCCGAGAATTCATCGAGCATAATTTGAAAGAAATCCGCATGCAGGATCCCCTAAAGAATTTTCTGATTGATTTTACGGGGGGGCACCCGTTTTATCTCAGTCTCATTTGTCAAGAAATGCTGACATTGTCCGCGATTCATCAGCAGGAAGAGGTCTTTCTTCCTCTCATGACGCAGGCGATCGAGAATATCCTTTTTAATCGGTGGGGTATCTTAAGCCGTCATTTTGAATTGACATTGGAAACAGTTTGTGAAGGGAAGGGGAATCGTTCTGTGGCCGGCGTTCTGATTGCGTTGTCCAAAGGTCAGCATAAAGTCAAAGAACTGGCGGACAAGTTGGGTCTTCCCAAGGCATTGGTGGCCCAAAAGATTAATCGATTAGTTGATCTTGGGATCGTGGCCAAAAACGGAAATTTCTTTTTTATCGAAGATCGTCTTTTGAAATATTGGATCGAATATGTTTTTGAGAAAAGATTAACCTATTTTCGCCGTGATTGCGCTTCTCAGACAGAACAGTTCCGTCAAGAAATCGAGCGGTTAGTTAACCATTTCTATTCTGTTTCTCATAAGGATCTTTCGTCCCGGATCATTGAATTGTTTCAATGTTTTGACAATGATGCGTTTGATATCAATGGACGAAAATACCGATTGCCGGCTTTTGATACGATTGGACCCGTTAGGCTCAAAGATGGGGTGGGCGACAATTTTAATGTCCTGAAGGCCTCCGGCAATACAGGAGATTGGTTTATTATTCTCAAGGATGGCCAATTTGCCGAAACAGATGTCAATGCCTTTTTAGCAGAGTCGAAACAGCAAGGAAGGAAAGCACACCAACAGGTGATTATTTCCTTGAATGACTTGGATGTGAATGTTCGTTTGAGGGCGTTGCAGGAAAAGATGTGGATTTGGAATGAAGCTGAATTAAACACCTTACTGAATTTTTATGATAAACCTTATATTGTGAAATGAAAATTGGCGTTTTGTCTGATACTCATTCCCGTCGAATTCCGCAACAGCTCCTTGACGATTTCCAAAAAGTAGATTTGATTGTTCATGTGGGGGATTTTTGTTCTTTGGATGTCCTTCAAACGTTAAAAAACATCAAAGGCGTGGAAGCCGTGTATGGGAACATGGATGGCGGTGACATTCGGAAAGTTTTACCCGCCAAAAAAATCATTGAATGCGGGTCGTTTAAAATAGGTTTATTTCATGGAGAAGGCGCTCCGCAGCATCTTTTGGATGTTCTCAAACGTGAATTTAAAAATTCAGGGGTGAGAGCGGTTGTCTTTGGCCATTCGCACCACCCGATGAATGAGGAAATTGATGGCATTTTGTATTTTAATCCTGGGAGCCCCAATGACCCGGTTTTTGCTCCGTTCTGTTCTTATGGGATTTTGGAGATCAATGATACCATTAAAGGTAAAATCATTAAGGTGACGAAAAATGGATAAACTCTGGGCTCCTTGGCGTTTGGGATACTTGGTTGGACTTACGCGTAAAACTAAGGGCTGTCTTTTTTGCCGGATCCATCGGGAATCGAAAGATAAAAAAAATTTTATTTTTTCACGTACCCGGCATAGTTTTGCCGTATTAAATATTTATCCGTATAACAATGGGCATGTCATGGTCATTCCCCGTCGGCATGTGGGGGATTTGGCCCAGCTGACCCAAGAAGAGAAAGACGACCTGTTTCGGTTGTTAGAAAAAACAAAATTGACGTTAGATCGGATTTTAAAACCCGAGGGATATAATATCGGCATGAACCTCGGACGAGTGGCAGGGGCGGGTTTCCCAGGACATCTGCATATCCATGTGGTTCCGCGGTGGCATGGCGATGTCAATTTCATGCCGGTTGTGTCTGACACAAAAGTCATTTCACAGTCATTAGAAACGTTATATCAGAAAATTAAAAATGCTCACTCGAAAAGAAATTGAAAAACAGGAAGACGAACTTCTCGCGCCTTATGCGATGAAGAGCCGAGATACGGCGGGGCGTCAGTTTAAGGAGCAAGATCACGGTACGAGGACGTGTTACCAGCGCGACCGGGACCGGATCATCCATTCGGAGGCTTTTCGTAAACTCGAATATAAAACCCAAGTTTTTATTGTCTTTGAGGGGGATTATTATCGGACAAGGCTCACCCATACCCTCGAAGTGGCACAGCTTGCCCGGACCATCGGTCGTAATTTACAATTGAATGAAGATTTGATTGAAGCGATTGCGTTAGCTCATGATTTAGGCCATCCGCCCTTTGGGCATGCCGGGGAAGAAAAGTTGGATTTGATTATGAAAGAGGCTGGTTTCAAAGGGTTCAATCATAATAAACGTAGTTTTGAAATTGTGACGAAATTTGAAAAACGATATCCGCATTTTGACGGATTGAACCTCACGATTGAAGTCTTGACCGGCATTTTAAAACACAAAACAGAGTTTGATTTACCCACGGTCGCTAAATCGCTACCGAATGAAGGCCCCACCTTGGAGGCTCAGGTCGTCGATGTCGCGGACTCCTTGGCCTATCTTAACCATGATATTGATGACGGATTGACATCGCAGTGTATCACGGAAGAAGATTTGATGAGAAGCCGTTTGTGGCGGGAAACCCTGATCAAGATCCGTTCCTCGGGTCGCGTGCAGGAACCCCAAATCTTAAAATATCAGATCGTCAAAGAGTTGATTGACTGTCAAGCGCAAGATCTTTTGAACGCCTCCGATAAACGCTTGCAAAAATACGGGTTTAAATCATCCGAAGATGTTAAACGTTCGACCAAACGCGCGATTGATTTTAGCCCGGAGATGGCGGAGGAGAGGAACAAGCTTCAAAAACTATTAAACGAGAAATTGTATCATCATTATCGTGTCGAGCGCATGACCTCCAAGGCCAAACGGGTTATTGGGGATCTTTTTGATGTTTATGAAAAGAACCCGAATCAATTGCCTTATTCGGTCTATCCGCGTAATAAAAAGTACTCGAAAAAAGAAAAGTACGAGGTCCTTTGCAATCATATCGCCGGGATGACAGATCGTTTTGCCATGGAAGAACATCAACGGTTGTTTGAGCCATACGCGAAAGTGTGAGTGGTTTTATTATGAAAAAGAAAAGTATTTTCTCTTCGAATGCGAAATATCGGCTGGTGCTTTCCGCCGTTCATATGGTTTATCGATTGGTCAATTCGACGTTTAATTCCAAAGAGTTGCTTCTACGGTTAACGCGCCTGGTTTGTCAATTGCTTCATGCCAGTTCTGCCAGTGTTTATCTCTTAGATCCCTCTCGGAAAAATATCAATTTGATTGCGAGTTTTAATGGAAAGATTAACTTGCTCTTGGATCGCAAAGAGGATTTTGATATTGTTACGAAAGACCAATTAGCGGTGGCGCTTGGTCGATCGATTTGGGGCCCACGCTTGATTGGAATTCCGTTGGTTGCGGATGATAATGTTGGGGCGATTTTTGTCCGTCGCCGACCTGAGGAAGTACCTTTTCAGGACTTTGATCATGAACTTTTGACGGTCATCGCCGAGCAAGCAGTGACCGCCATCAAGAATCTTCAGCTTTCCCAAGAACAACAAAAGATGATCGTCCAAAGCATTAAGTCGATTGCCGAGCTTTTCAAACAGCATAGTCAAATTCGTTCGTTGCATGCCCCGATTTATTCTCGGATTATTCAGACATTGGCCGTCGAGCTTAATATGCGTGAAGAAGACATGGAATCGCTTTCTTATGCCGGCATGTTACATAACGCCGGGATTGTCGATGCTCCCTATGAAATTCTTTCTAAGACGAGTCGATTGACCCCCGAAGAATTTAAAATTATCCATGACCATCCGGCGAGAAGTGTGGAGTTTATTAAGCCCGTCGCTTTTTTAAAACCTGTTTTACCGATTATCCTGTATCGCCATGAGAAATATGATGGGACCGGTTATCCTTCGGGATTGAAAAAAGAGCAGATTCCGTTAGGGGCGCGGTTGATGTCGGTTGTGGATGCCTTCGAAGCCATGGTTCAAGAACGATCTTATCGACGGAAATTGTCGGTCGAAGAAGCCCTCGAGGAACTTAAAAAAAATGCCGGGACTCAGTTTGATCCGCTTGTTGTCCAGGCCTTCTTAAAATTATCGAAGCAAAAAAAGTTTAGAAAATACTTGAGTTTAATTAAAAAACAACCATATAATACAAAAAATGAACATTCATTATAAACAATCCCAATTTGAACTGTTCCCTGGAGAAGCGGGCGGACCCAAAACGACCGAACGCTTTCGATTTTTGTTTTCAAGCGTGACACTGCCAGCGGAAAATATCGTCGTTTTAGGAATCTTCATCATCATGATGGTTATCTTTTTCTTTTCGTTAGGTGTCGAGCGAGGAAAAAAGTTGTCGATCTTAGAACAAAACAGAATGGTTAAGGAAACCGTTGGTGTTTTGCCTGTTGTTGAACCGGGGAATCCTTCGTCTGTCTCTACGACCAATTTGAAAACTCCGGTTTCAGCGGGCAATTCTTCATTCAAGGGGGTAGATACCAAAGTGATTCCGATTGATCCTTCGGCTCAGGAAGACGCCTTTGAGGATGTTCCCGAGATGGTGAGGAATCTTTACACGATCCAAGTGGCTTCCTTCAAAGGGCCGGTTTATGCCCAAAAAGAAGCGGATTCTTTAAAAAAAATGGGGCATGAAGCTTTTATCTTGAATAAAGGAAAATATGTGATATTATGCGTAGGGAAATTTCCCGAAGAACTCAAAGCGAAAAGCATTTTGAGCCAAATGAAAAAAAAGTATAAAGACTGTTTGATTCGGAGGTTGTAAAGATGTCGATTCATTCATCATTGAAAATTGATAAGGCTTCTTCCAATCAGAGTTCTGTCATTTCTCGGATTGAACGTCTGAAGGATTTGATGAAAAAAAATCTTTGGAAAGATGGGGGCGTCACCGGTTTACCCAAGACAAAGATTGTTCGCATCAAAGCCAAAAAGGCTGTCAAAGCCAAAGAAGAAGGAACAGCCACTGCCGGCGCAGGTGCAGCTCCTGCCGCAGGTGCCGCTCCAGCCGCTAAAGGGGCCAAAGCCCCAGCCGCAAAATAATTCCTTTTTGCCACGATGGCTATTAAAAAAAGAATTTTAGGACTTTTTATTCTTTTCTTTTTGACGGGGATTCTCTCTGTTTCTGCCCAAGAAAAGTTTCCCTTTCTCGCTGTTATCAATAAAGCGGATGTCAATCTTCGTGCCGGGCCTAGTATTAATTTTGAGAAGCTCGGTCAGTTAAAAAAAGGGCAGGAGGTCGTTGTCCTCGAAAAGAGTTATAGCTGGGTCAAGATTCGATTGCCCGAAACCGCTTTGTGCTACATTAGTCAAAAATTTGTTCAACCTCGCGTCGAAGATATCCATGTAGTCACTGGGAGCCATGTGAATCTGCGGGCTGCCGCGGTTGAAAAAGCCAATATTATCGGCCGTTTAAATCAGGGAACTCTTGTCCGTGTCAAAGAATGTGCCAATGGCTGGTGCCGCATTTTGCCGGTCGAAGGGAGCTATGGGTGGGTTTCGGAAGATTTTATTCAATTCAAAGGCGAGCAAGTTCCTCCGCCGATTGTTGTCGTTGAACCTTCGCGAAGTATTTATCAAAAACCTCAGCCCAAAGAAGTTGAGAAAAAACCTGAAATTTTTATGGCCGTCGGCCGATTAGAAGATTTAGGCCGCGTTGTCCCTTCCAAAGATGTGCGGTATAAACTCACGGTTGATGAGAAGGCGATCTATTATCTCCAAGGGGAAAGCCGTATTTTAGACCCTTTTATCCATTATAAAGTCAAAGTGCAAGGCACTCTGCGGACAGACCTCAAGAAACAAGATTATCCCTATCCTGTTATTCAAGTTTTCCAAATCAATTTAGCTTTATGAACCCTTGGGATTCGCTCAAAGCCATCATTGTTTTACTGATTTCCGTCATTTTGCATGAATATGCCCATGGCTGGATGGCCTATCGATTGGGAGATTCGACCGCCAAGGATGCTGGCCGATTGACACTGAACCCGATCAAACATATTGATCCGTTTGGTTCAATTATTTTACCGCTGCTTTTATATTTGTCTTCGTTCAACATTGTTTTGGGGTGGGCTAAACCTGTGCCGGTCAATTTTAGAAATCTCCGTAATCCCAAAAAAGATATGATGTGGGTCGGCTTATCTGGGCCGTTAACGAATCTCGGCTTGGCTGTGCTTTTTAGTCAGTTGCTCAAATTCAACGGACCGCTTTTCCTGCAGCAGTTTTTCTTAATGGGAGTTGTGACCAATCTGATTTTAGCTGTTTTTAATATGATTCCGATTCCTCCGCTTGATGGATCTCGTTTTGTGATTGGAATTTTGTCGGATGAATTGGCGCTGGCCTACAGCCGGCTGGAAAATTATGGTATCTTTATTGTTTTGTTGTTATTATATTTAGGATTGTTAAATAGCTTTGTTTGGCCGGCGGTCAGAATCCTTTCAAACATTTTAGGAGTTGCATTGTAATGGCAGAGTTCAAGGTCAATTTAAAGGACAGAAGTTATCCGATTGTGGTGGGAGACCAAATCCTTCCTCGATTGGGAGAATTCCTTTGTTCGCGCAATATCTCATCGCATCGACGAGATGCGGTGATTATAACGAATCCTCCTATATTTAAAATACACGGAAAAAAACTTCTTAAAGGACTCAAAAAGGACTTTTCCTTCAAGGTTTTTCAAGTCCCAGACAGCGAAACGAGCAAATCCGTTGAGGTCGCCTTTTCTCTTATCAATCAAATCGTCAAGTATGATATTAAAAAGAAAATTTTTATCATCGCGTTCGGCGGAGGGGTTGTGGGGGACTTGGCCGGTTTTATTGCTGCGGTGTATAAACGGGGAATTCCTTATATTCAAGTTCCGACAACATTTTTAGCCCAGATTGATTCGGCCATTGGTGGCAAGGTCGCCATTGATTTGTCGGTCGGTAAAAATTTGGTAGGAGCTTTTCATCAGCCTCGGTTGGTTTTCAGTGATACCAATCTTCTTCAAAGCCTCGATTTACGCCAAAGACGAAATGGTCTAGCGGAGGCGGTTAAATATGGTGTTATTCGAGATCAAAATTTATTTTCTTTTATTGAAAAACATTGTTTTCAACTGTTAGAAGGGCAGACCCTGGTTTTAAACCATGTGATCGAATCTTGCAGCCGTATTAAGGCCCAGATTGTTTCCCAAGATGAAAAAGAGACGGAAGGAATTCGCACGATTCTTAATTTTGGCCATACCGTTGGACATGCAATTGAGGTTGCCGGGGGATATGAGCGGTATGCCCATGGAGAAGCGATTGCGCTGGGGATGCGTGTCGCCTCCGAGATCTCACGGCTTTTAAAATTGACCGATCAAAAAGTCTGCGAACGGGTAGGCCATCTTTTAGATGAAATCAAGTTGCCGTCCCGTATCCAGGGCGTTTCTAAAGATCGTATCCTCAAAGCCATCGGGCATGATAAAAAGAATATTTCAGGAAAGAATCGATTGGTCCTTCTTCGTAGCCTTGCCCACGTGGAAGTTGTGGAAGGAGTCCCTCTATCTGCCGTCGAAAAAGCCCTTAAGAAATTCCTCTAGAAATTTTTCTTATTTTGTTAAACTCGTTGTTCCCGTTGTTAAAATGATTTTTTCACTCTTATCGGACAATTCGACATTGTTTGTTCCGATATTGATAAGGAGCTTTCCATCCACCGTATCGCCCACACGATAGATTTGATTGTTGATGAGCGCGAATTGTTCATTATCCATGGTCATGATGCCGTTCAAGACAAGAGAGAGAGCTGAGGGGCCCAGGGCCGGGACTTGAGTTTGTTCGGGGGCAGGACTGGGTTGTGGGGCCGAGACATTTTGGGGAACTGTTGGTTTTTGTACTAATTTCTTTGGGGGAAAATCCTGCCGCACGAATAGAAAAGCAACTCCCGCCGCTAAGAGAAAAAACAGAATAATCCCCATGGTTGACCAGGAAGATGATTTTTTTCCTGAGCCGGAAGGTTGGGGGGCTGGAGACAGAGGAGAGGGGGAACTTTTTTGAATACGGTCTTGGGTCTTTTTTAAGGCTTCATGGATAATACTCATCTTATTCGAGCTCCTGTATACATTTTTTAATAAGAGAATCATTAATCGTAAACGTTTCGGACACAAATCCGGCTAAGAGGGCACGATCGCAGAGGATATTAATTAAACGGGGGGTTCCCCGGGAATAATGGGTAATTTCTGTAATCGCCTCATCGGTAAATGTTAATTGGGAAGAAGCCTCCGCGACTTTGAGCCGGTGTTGAATATAAATTGGAATTTCATCCTTTTCAAGCGGAAGCATGCGATAGCGAACCGCGATCCGTTGGTTCAGTTGCCGTAAAGAAGATAATTTGAGCTTGTCGGATAATTCCGGTTGTCCCACCAACAGGATTTGGAGCAGTTTTTCTTTTTCTGTCTCAAGGTTTGAAAGAAGCCGGATCTGCTCGAGCGGCGATTCTTTTAAGTTCTGGGCTTCATCAATAATTAAGACAACATTGTGTCCGTGACTACTTTCTTGCAGCAGAAATTCGTTTAATTGACCGATCAATCCGGATTTTGTTCTTGCTGGCGGATTCAGTCCGAAATCTTTAACAATCAGTTGTAAAAGCTGGAGTTCCGAGAAATTGGGATAAAGGATAAAAGCGGTCCGGGTTTGATTATCGAGGCTGTTTAACAGGGCTCGGCAGAGCATTGTTTTTCCGGTCCCTATTTCGCCAACGATGACCAGGATGCCTTTGCGTTGTTTGATTCCGTAAATCAGATGCGAGAATGCCTCTTGGTGATGTCGGCTTGAAAAGAAAAATGCAGGGTCCGAGGTAACGTTAAAGGGGTTTTCCTTAAGCCCATAAAATTTTTTATACATAGGCCTGAATTATAACATGGCGAAAAATATTGGTAAAGAAAAGAAAACTTGCTTCCCGGGTATTTTAAAGATATAATTGACCGTTTTTAGAAAATACTCTTCAAAGGGATTGCGGCTCGAAAAGGATGTGATATACTAATATTGGATGAAGCCACGGCATCCGATAAAAGGGGTCGTGGCATGTTTATTAGAGAGGAAATGATTCAACGCAAAGAACAGCGGTACCGTTTGAGTGAACCTGTCCAGTATGAGATGCGACAGCATAATCGCTTGGGTGGCTGTGTGGCCCATGATGTGAGCGATCATGGGATGAAGCTGGAGATCGACGAATTCCTTCCGGTGAACAGTCCTCTGACCATTCAATTTAAATTATTTAACATGTCCAGGATGTTTGATTTAGTGGGTCGTGTTGCTTGGACGAAAAGGATTCCGTATTCCGATCGTTATTATGCGGGGTTAGAATTTTCGAACCCCAGCCAGGAATTGAAAAACGGAATACAGGAATTTATGAAAATCAGATCACGCCAGTATAAGTAAAAAATTCCCGAACAATTTCGTTGATATTCATTTTATGAAAGGAGTATAATACGTCTATGGCTGACGAAAAAACTGCACCACAAGAGGTTAAAAAAAATTGCGCGGGGTGTAATAAACCCATGAAGCGATTAAAAAAGTATTACCGCAACGGGAAATACTATTGCAATAAAAATTGCTTTAAAAAGGGACAAAAGGCCCCGGCCAAGTAGTCTCTTCAAAACCCTTATGAAATCTTTTCACGAAAGACGTCGACATCCCCGGTTAGAGCACAATGTGCCGCTCAAGATCAGTGGTCTTGATTTCGATGTTGTCACGGAAACCCGCAATTTAAGTTCTTCGGGAGCTTATTGTCGCGTTGACAAATATATCGAACCCATGACCAAGCTGAGTTTGCAGATTCTGGTGCCTTTGCGTGGCCGGAACAATAAAGTTGTCACAAAAAAAATTGCCTGCCAAGGGGTTGTGGTCCGAGTTGAGCCCCAAGCGAACACCGCTTTTTACAATGTCGCCATCTATTTTCTTGATATCCCTCCGCGAGACGCCAAGAATATCAAAGAATATATGGAGGCGATGTTGGCCTCGTCGTCCCAATAGGCATTCATCAGACGCTAATCGCACAGTTCTCTTTGACAGTCCTTCAGGGGTATGTTACTATAACGTCTTGTTAAATCATGGTGAATGTTTTAATGTTTTAAGGAGGTTTGAGTCATGGAAAATGCTATCAATTTAAGCGTATCACCTATCCAAGTTTTCTTCGCCCTTGCTTTTCAGATATGGATCATCGTTTTTCCGATTATTATTATCCGAAAATTAAATTATTTAACCCAGTTGTTAGAGGGCGATGACGAGGAAACAGATAACGATCAAGGGGTCGTTTAGGTTTTTTAGAAGATTTTATAATTAATTCTTTCCCATTGTATGGATTCCCCCAAATTACGGATTCCGATTTTATATGAAGATCATTATTTTGTCGCCTTTGATAAACCGTCCGGAATGCTTGTCATCCCTACCCCTTTAAAAGAAAATCATACCTTGGTCCGCTTGGTAAACCTTCAGCAAAAAGAAAATTCATCTTCGGGTTTTCTTTATCCATGTCATCGGTTAGATCGGGACACATCGGGTGTTATTTTGTTTGCCAAGGGGAAGAAACACCAACAGGTTTTAATGGAGACATTTCGACAGCAGAAAATGAAAAAAATTTATCTCGCGTTTATTCATGGGGTCCTTAAGGCTTCCGAAGGAGAGTTGAAAGGGATGATTAAGGATTTGGATGAGCAAAAGTTCCGTAAGCGTTCTCCGCCTAAAATGGCCTTAACCCGCTATCGGGTTTTAGAAACGCGAAAATTTTTTAGCGTTATTGAAGTTTTTCCTTTGACGGGCAGGACCAATCAAATTCGCATTCAATTTAGTCAAATCGGCCATCCCCTGGTGGGAGAGCGAAAATATGCCTTTGCCCGGGATTTCTCCCTTCGGTTTCGAAGGACAGCCTTACATGCTCATCAGTTGCAGTTTCAGCACCCCTGGGAGGGGAAGCCTGTTATGATAACATCACCTTTACCCCAAGATATGGAGGATTTTCTTGAGCGAAACAAAAATTGAGAAAATGACACTGGCAGAATTGTCAAATTATTGCCATCAGATTGCCGTTGAAAAAGGTTTTTGGGATGAAAAACGGAATCTCGGCGAAGCATTGATGCTCATCGTGACGGAACTGGCGGAAGCGATGGAAGCCCACCGGCTGCAAAACCAGGAGAATTTCCGGGAGGAGTTGGCGGACACCTTTATCCGGCTTCTCGATTTATGCGGAGGGCTGAATATTGACATCGCCCATGAGATCGCAAAAAAATCAGAAAAGAATAAAAACAGACCCTATAAACACGGGAAGATTTGTTAATCATCAAGGAGGGGCGGCATGAAAAAGTTTCTCTATTCTCTCATGGTTCTCGTTTTGTGTGTTTCGGGTTGTGTTACGGTTCAGCTTCCCAGGTATGTTCAAGATAAACACCCTTATAAAAAACAATTCTTTGTGCCGTTTAATGACGCTTATAACGCCACCGATCAAGCCATCAAAGATTTGGGGTGGAAAATTCTAGAAGTGACGAACCCCACGATCTATGAGCAGGACAAATCATCCGTCTCTGCGTCAGCGAAATCGGTCTTGATTTTGACCGAGACAAGGCAAACGCCGCTTTTTTTGTCATCACGCTATATGACTTTAAATGTTTTCCTTCGAGAACAAGATAACGGGACAGAAATTGAAATCCGTTATGGGTCCAGCATGTTTGTTTTAATTAAGAATGTAAAGAGTTATCGCAACGACTTGGTGGTGAACAAAGTTTTTAATCGCATTGAAGAGCTCTTGAAGAAATAATCCTTTTGAGTTTTGTCGGATTCTTTTCCTGCTGGATCTTATGGACAAATTTATTTTAAAAAGTCATTTTCGGCCTGTTCCCGAACAAATCAAGGCGACCCAGGCATTGGTCGCTCACATTCGCAACCAGGAGAAGACCCAAGTTCTTTTGGGTGTCACTGGCAGCGGTAAAACGTTTACCCTCGCGAATGTCATCGCTGAAATCAATCGCCCCACATTAGTTATTTCCCACAATAAGACTTTGGCCGCACAGCTTTACGGAGAGTTTAAGGAATTTTTTCCCCAAAATGCCGTTGAATATTTTGTTAGCTATTATGATTATTATCAGCCTGAGGCGTATATTCCTCAGACGGATATCTATATCGAAAAGGATGCTTCCATCAATGACCGGTTGGACCGTTTAAGACTTTCGGCCACGACGTCCCTGATGTCCCGGCGGGATGTGATTATCGTGGCGAGTGTTTCCTGTATTTATAATTTGGGGTCCCCTGAGGAATATCAAGAGTATTTGGTTTGTCTTCAACGAGGACAGACGATCGATCGGGATGAGGTCTTACAAAAATTGATCGCCATTCAATATGAACGCAACGATTATGACTTTTCGCGCGGAAAAATCCGTGTTCGGGGAGATGTGGTCGAGATTTTTCCGGCTTACAAACAGGAGGCTTTCCGCGTTGAGTTTGATCGGGAAACGATTGCGCGAATCTCGCAAATCGATCCTGTGACCGCTGAGGTGATTTCGGAAATCGACAAAATCGCTATCTACCCCGCCAAACATTTTATTGTATCTCCCGACAGTATCCATAAAGCCCTGAAAGACATCGAGGAAGAGTTAAAGGCGCGGCTTCTCGAGTTGGAATCCAAAGGTAAGCTCCTGGAGGCCCAACGCTTGAAATCGCGTACCCACTATGACATGGAAATGCTCAAGGAAATGGGGTATTGCCATGGGATTGAAAATTATTCGCGGATCCTGGCCGGCCGCCCGCCGGGAAGCCGTCCGTTTTGTTTGGTGGATTATTTTCCTGAAGATTTCTTGACGTTGATTGACGAGTCTCATGTGACGATCCCGCAATTGAATGGCATGTATGAAGGGGACCGGGCCCGCAAAGAAACATTGGTCGAACACGGGTTTCGTTTGCCGTCGTGTTTGGACAACCGTCCATTAAAGTTCCCTGAATTTGAATCCCTTTTAGGACAGAAAATCTTTGTTTCCGCAACTCCGGGGCCTTATGAAATCAAGCAAGCAAAGGGTAAGGTTGTCGAGCAGATTATTCGTCCCACGGGCATCATCGATCCCCCGATTATTGTTAGGCCGACCCAGGGGCAAGTGGACGATCTCATTCGAGAAGTGGACGCCCGGGCCAAAAAAGGAGAGAGGGTCTTGGTGACGACGTTGACCAAACGAATGTCGGAAGACTTGTCACAATATTTGGAAGAAAAGAACATTAAGGTGAAATATCTCCATTCGGATATTGATACGATTGAAAGGGCAAAAATATTGAAAGAGCTGCGTCAGAAAAAATTTGATTGTCTGGTGGGGATTAATCTTTTGCGCGAAGGATTGGATTTGCCTGAAGTTTCTCTCGTCGCCATTTTTGATGCCGACAAAGAGGGGTTCTTGCGTTCGCAGACCTCTTTGATACAGACCGCCGGACGCGCCGCCAGGCATGTGAACGGCATTGTTCTTATGTATGCGGACAAAATTACGGTTGCCATGAGGGCGGCCATTTCGGAAAGCGAACGCCGCCGAAAAATCCAGATCGCTTATAATGAAAAGAACAATATTACGCCCCAGTCGATTCAAAAAGCCATCCGCGAGGGAATTGAAGAGTTGCAGGAAGCTGAAGAATTTGTTCGGGACATGGCCGAGCAGTCCCCGGAAGAGTATGAACAATTAAGCCTCATTGCCGAACTTGAACGTGAAATGGAATTATGCGCGCGCAATCTCCAGTTTGAGAGGGCTGCCCTTATGAGGGATAAGATCAAAGAAATCAAAGGAATGAAAAACACATGAAGCCGATTTTGTTGAAAAATTGGATTATCCCTTTTTTGATTATCGGGGCAGTCTTTATCGTCTATGGCAATGCGCTGTTTAACCGATTTGTTTATGATGACGGGTATCTCATCGTGAACAATGATTTCATTAAAGATGTCCGCCATATCAGGACAATCCTGACCAGTGATGTCACGGTCACGAGCCCCCTTGGGAAGGCCAGTGGATATTACCGGCCGATGTCGATGCTTTTTTTAATGGCGAATTATCATCTATGGGGACTGAATCCCTTTGCCTTTCATTTTGTGAGCATTCTTATCCATGCATTGAACAGTTTATTAGTCTTTTTTATTGTTTGTCGATTTTTTAACAAGAGGGTTTTTGCTTTTCTTTGCGCACTCATCTTTGCTGTTCATCCCGTTCATGTTGAAGCGGTTACCCCGATTTATAATTTTATGGGAATTCTGACGTCTTTCTTTGCTTTGTTATCATTTTTGTTTTTTTTAAAAAGTGCGGGCTTGAAAAAGATGGATCAAATGCTGTTATCGATCTTTTTCTATTTTTTGGCTGTTTTCTCAAAAGAAGAGGCCTTGTTATTGCCGGTCATGTTTGTTTTGTATGATTATTTGTTTGTTAGCGCATACCGAATGAAAGATATTCTTAAAACGCGCGGGTATCTTAGCTATGGCATGGTTGGGTTATTTTATTTATTTATCCGTTTTTTAGTGGTCGAACGCCCGGCTTCGTTAGGCTTATGGGATTTGAACTTGTCATTTAATGTCCTCCCGGCGGGAAATTTCTTTCTTCATCTTTTGACTGTCTTTAAAATCATCACGCTTTATTTAATCCTTCTTTTTGTTCCGGTTGATTTGTCGGCGTTTCACCTCATTCGGCCCATTTCATCCATTTTTTCCTGGGAGAGCCTTGTCGTATTGAGCATCGTTTCAATACTCATCCTTTCGTTTTTTTATTTCCGAAAGAAAGAACCACGGCTGACATTTTTTATCGGGTTTTTCTTTATGACGAGTTTTCTTGTTTTGAATATCATCCCTATCGGGGGGTTGTTTGCCGAACGGTTTATGTATTTACCGTCATTGACATTTTGTTTCATCGTTAGTTTTGTCCTGAAATATTTTTTTGATGAATATTCTAATCCAAAGATCCTACAGCGAATTTTGATTCTTGGTTGCGTTCTCATTGTCTTTTTTCTTGGCCTTCAGACGGCTTTGAGGAATTATGTTTGGCGGACGAATATTTCTTTGTGGGAAGATACCGTCTCAAAAACACCGGAGAGTTTTGTGGCGTGGGTAAATCTCGCGGACAGTTATTTTGAATTACAACGATATGATGAGGCCTTAAAGGCTTATCAGGCGAGCTTGCCGTTTGCGTCCTACAAACAGTTTTACGTGCATAATTCAATCGGAAAAATCTTGGGGATGAAAGGGCAATATGACTTAGCGCTGAGGGAATTCGAGCAGGCGTTGGCTTTCAACAAAAATTTTGCCGAAACCTATTATAACCTGGGAATTACTTGGTTTAATAAAAGTGACATGGTCCAAGCGAAGTCTTATTTTACTGAAGCGATGAAAATATCAGAGAATTATCCTTGGAGCTATTATGGCATGGGGCTGGTTCTTGAGAGGGAAGGGCGCTTGATTGATGCCATGACCATGTTCCGTTATGCGGTATTCCTAGATCCGAATTTTCCATTAGCTCGCCAAGCTTTGGAAAGGGTGAAGAAATGATCCTGAAAGAACGCTTGAGTTATCCGGTTGTTCTGACCGTGTTAGTGATTGCCGTTTTTATGACTTATGGTAATGCGTTATTTAATCAGTTCGTTTGGGATGATGGATATCTGATTGTCGAAAACCCTTTGATAAAAACCTTCGAACATTTTCCCCGGTTGTTCTCGGGAGATTTAATGGCTTCAACGGCTATTCGTCATTATGATTCGGGGTATTATCGGCCTTTATCCATGGCCTCGTTCATGTTGGACTATAAAATTTGGAATTTAAACCCTTTTGGCTATCATTTGGTCAATGTTTTGATCCATTTGTTAAATTCCTTTTTGGTTTTTTGTCTGATGGAGATTGTTTTTCAGCGCCGTTTTGTTGCTTTGGGTGCCGCCTTGTTTTTTGTGGTTCATCCGATTCATGTGGAGGCGGTCACACCGATCTATAATCGGATGGGAATCCAGGCGAGTTTTTTTGTCCTTCTCGCACTTGTTTTATTTGCGAAATCGAACGGTCTCAAACGTAAAGGGATGGTCTTGGGTTGTCTTGCAGCGATCGGGGCAGGAATGCTATCCAAAGAAGAGGCTATCGTGGCTCCTCTTTTGTTGGCTTTATATGATTATTTTTATTTTCGAAAACAACATCAAAAATCATTTTTTTCGCGGTCAAGAATAGTTTTTTATGGAATGGTGGTTGCTGTTTCTGTCAGCTATTTATTTTTGCGGCAGTCAAATTTGACTAGGTATTTTTCTTTTTCTTCAATGGGGGATTCACCCGCGTTATCCACAAGCTTATTTTTTCATCTGGCCACAAACTTTAAAATTTTCGGATACACCGTATTCAAAACAATTTGTCCTTTCCATCCTCAACCGATTTATTGGATTGAACCGGAAAAAGCCCCCTTAAGCTTGCTGTCGATGGGTGGATTTTTTTTGATGGCAGGTTTATTGTCCTTTTTTGTTTATTATTCCCGACGGGATAAAAACCTTTCTTTTCTGGTCGGATTGTTTCTGATTAGTTTGTTGCCATTTTTGAATTTTATTCCGATTGCCGAAACGTATGTCTTCCAGGAAAGGTTTTTATATTTTCCTTCGATCGCCATCTGCGCATTCTTAGCTTTGGCTGTGTCATCTTTATTTTCTTGGGCTAAAGATTCATCTCATCGGCAACTTTTTGTCGGACTTTTTTCGTTCATTTTGGTTTCATTGTTTGGTTATTTAACCGCGATCGGTAATTACACTTGGCGTACGGACTTGTCGTTATGGCGGGATGCGGTTAAAAAATCACCGGACAGTCAAATGGCGCATCTTAATTTGGGGCAGGTTTTGTTAAAAGGGGGGCAGTGGGATGAGGCAAAAACGGAGATCGAAAAAAGTCTTCAAACACCTCACCCTTTAGCAGGAAACAGTGCTTATTTGGCCAGAGTTGACTTGGCCAAAATATTTATGTTGAAAAATGATTTGCCCCAGGCCCAACGCGAATTGGAAAAGGCCATTGCTATCGCCGAGCAAATTAATCTTAATCCCTTTGCGGCGTATGATAAGCTCGGACTTGTTTTTGCTCAGTCAGGGCAAAAGGGTCTTGCCGAGAAGGCTTTTTTGTCTGCCTTATCACAAAACAAAGATTTTATCCCAACACGATATAATTTAGGGGTATTATATTTTGAACAAAAAGATTATTCCCGGGCCGAGGAGCAATTTAGGATGGCGTTAAAGGCCGATCCCTATTTTTCCGAAGCTTTGTTTGGTTTGGGGTTAGTGGCTTGGACTCGCGGGGACGGTCTTCTTGCGAAAAACTATTTTGAGCAGTGTTTAAGAATCGACAGAAATCATATTTTGGCTAAACAGTATTTGAATTCGTTTCAAAAAGGGGGCGTTCAGTGATTTTGGTTGTGGACATAGGGAATACCATGACATCGCTTGCGGTTGTCGAAAAGAATAAAGTCTTTCAAAAGGCATCTTATCCGACAAACGTTTTGCCCGGAATCGCAAAGAAAGAATTCAAAAGAGCTTTTTTTCCGTTTCAAAAATATCACAAAGCCCTTAACGTTTGTGTTGTCTGCAGCGTTGTTCCTCGCATGACAACGGTTTTAAAAAAGGTTATTCAGCAAACGGCAGGATTAGGTGTTTTGGTCGTCGGACAACAGTTGACGGTCCCTATCAAAAATCAATATCGTCAGCCGAATCGTGTCGGTCCGGATCGACTTGTTTGCGCGTATGCCGCGGCACATCGTTATGGGGTGCCGGTTTTGGTCGTTGATTTGGGAACGGCCATCACTTTTGATGTTGTTTCGAAGAAGAATGAATATTTAGGGGGTATCATTGTCCCGGGCATCCGGTTGACAGCCGAATCTTTATTTGAAAAGACAGCGCTTTTACCTCGCGTTGAGATTTGCCCTCCGAAAGAACTCATCGGCCGCGATACAAAAAACAGTATCTTAAGCGGAATCTTTTATGGGTATGGCTCTTTGTGTGATGGTCTAATTCAGAAAATTTCTAAAAAGATTGGCTGTCGCCCCCGCGTCATTTTGACCGGAGGCTATGCGGAGTTGATGCGAAAATTTATCACGACTCCTATTGAGAAGGTGGAAAAAGATCTTATCTTCCAAGGAATGAGTCTATTGTTTGAAGAAAAAGGAACGTCATTTTCATCCCACCCATGATTTCGAAAACAGTATCACTTAAAAAAGATATTTTTATTTTTATCCTCGTGGCTTTAGTGCTTTTGAACGGCTTATTATGGGCATTTTCTATTCCGTTTAATGGAGCCCCGGATGAATATGACCATTATCGTTTGGCTAAATTTATTAGCCAGAACAACCGTATCCCTATCTTAAGAAAGGACATGGATTTTTATTTCATGTCTCTTTATACCAAAATGCCCGTAGCAGACTGGGAAATTGTCCTTCATAAAACCAACCCCATTTTTAAAAATAGTTTTTTATATGAATTTAAACCGCTTTATATGATGTGGCCGTGCGGGGCGTATCTTTTTTATGGATTGTTTGGGAAATTAGGGGTTTTGTGTCCACCCGTTGGAGATTTTTATTTTATGCGTCTTTTTTCGGTTTTATGCGCAGGACTCATTGTCTTTTTTATTTATGATTTGGCGAGAAAAATTTTTCCGAAAGAAGAATACCTCCCAAAATTATCAGCTGTCTTCGCGGCCTTTATCCCTCAGTTTACTTTTTTAAGTGGTTATATTAATCCGGATATCGTGACGGCACTTTTTGTCACATTGCTTTTGTTGAGTTGGGACTATTGTGTCACACAAGATTTCAATCTCAAATCAGGTTTTCTCTTGGGAGGGGCTTTGGGATTGTGCATTTTGGGGAAAATATCGGGTTATGGCGTGATTTTGTTGACATTTGTTTTTTTGCTGATTTCTTTTAGAAACAGTCAGGTCAAGAAAATGCCATTTTGTCTCATTGCTTTTAGCGGTGTATTTTTGATATCGGGTTGGTTTTTTATCCGGAATTTTGTTTTATATGGGGACGTTAGCGGTTACTTCGCGAACATGAAAGCGATGACCCACTTTTTTAGAGAGACACCGTCGTTTATCCTTCAACATGATATTTTTACAGCGTTGCGGAATATGCATTATGGGGTCAAAGCCGTGCCCTATTTATTTAACTTTTGTTTTACGTCTTTTTGGGGCGTCTTCGGTTGGATGAATCTCTTGTTGCCTAAAGGATTTTATTTCTTAGCTTATGGTTTAACTTTGATAGGTTTTGTGGGGTGGATTGTGGCCTTCGCCAAGAAGAGGGGAGAGGTTGTTGGAAATAAAATGTTAGTTTTGCTGTTTTGCACTTTCCCTTTACAAATTTTCATGGTTGTATGTTATGTTCTCATGATTAAATACCAACCGCAAGGACGATATTTCCACGCGATCCTGGCACCGTTATCAATTCTGCTCTCTTATGGATGGTTGAGTTTTTCAAAAAATAAATTTCATCAACGAATGATTTTTATCTGTTTGTCTTTAGTTTTTGTCGCGCTTAATATTTTCGCTTTTTTTTATTGCCGAACCCTTGGATATTTTCAACCCCTTTTTTAGGAATTCCTCGACGTATCTTTACCTTGGATCCTTACCAGATTTTTTTAATTGCTTAAAAAAAACTTGACAAAATTTTTGAAGGAATATATATTAGCACTCTGTCAAGTTAAGTGCTAAAGGGAAATTTTGAGAATTTCAGGTTCAAGATAGTCTTAACATAAAAAATCAAGGAGGTGGAGAAGTGAACATTAAACCATTAGGAGACAGAGTTGTTGTGAAGGCCTTGGAAGCTGAAGAAAAAACCAAAGGCGGAATTTATCTTCCCGATACGGCCAAGGAAAAACCCCAAGAAGGTAAAGTTGTTGCCGTCGGTCGTGGCAAGATTTCTGAAAACGGTCAAGTCCAGGAGATGGAAGTGAAAGTCGGGGACCGAATCCTTTACGGGAAATATAGCGGAACCGAGATTACCACCAAAGAAGGCGATGAGCTTCTCATTGTGCGTGAAGACGATATTTTAGCGATCATTAAGTAAGCATATTAACTAATAAGGAGGGATTTGAGAAATGGCAAAGCAATTAGTTTATGGAGAAGACGCACGGAAAGCGATCCTGAAGGGGGTTGAAAAACTTTCTGCTGCGGTTAAAGTGACCTTAGGGCCTAAAGGCCGTAATGTTGTTCTTGATAAGAAATTTGGCTCACCGACCATTACCAAAGACGGGGTGACGGTCGCCAAAGAGATCGACT